>JAIRRX010000118.1 GCA_031255755.1 Prevotellaceae bacterium
GAATTTACGGCGGCAACACAGACTTTCACAAACGGAAATTGCCGATATTCTGGATGTTTCGCAAAATGCATATAACAAATGGGAAGCCGACAAATGCAAACCTTCGGCTGACAACCTGCTTAAACTTTCTCAATATTACAAAATTGATATTATAGAACTTCTTGACGATAATGAAAAAATAAATTTATCGGGAAATGAAATTAAAGGCGAAAACAATATTATTGCCAATACTATTCCCACTATTAATATTCAATCTTCAGCATCATTAATGGAACGTGTTTTACAAACACAGGAGCAAATTTCCAAACTGCTTGAATCCCAATTCCGCCTGATAGAAGACCTGTTGAAGAAAAACAAATAAATTTCCTTAATACGCTCTGTTCTGTTCTTCGCTGTTGCTGCCTTCGCGCTGCTCTACCTTAACCTTTTTGCTGCCGAAACTGTAAGAAACAGACAGCCTGAAATATCTTGGATTATAATGCGCTTTTGAGTACATTGTCATTCTGCTCCGCTCGGCTTTCCAGTTATACGAGTATTCGTTCAGCAGATTGTTTCCCTGAAGTGAAACGGATAAGGTTCTGTCGAAAAATAACATTCTTACAAAAGCGTTTAACTGTGTCTGTTTGTAAGAATGTGTTAAATTCAGAGAAGCCATTGGTGTTACATGAGAAATACTAAATCCTAAGGATACTGTTTTATCATTATTTAAGTAAAAAGTATTTGATGTTTGAAAGGAAGCGCCGTAACCGCTCATTGTTTTCGGCGTAAGCGGATAAATTTTAGATTCGGCATGTTGATAAAATCCACTGGCTGAAATTCGGCTTGTCCACCATTTCAGTTTGTTGAAAATATAGATTATATTCAAATTTGTAGCACTCGAACTGAAATAGTTTAATCGCGTGCCGATTTGAGTATATCCGTCTTCATCAAGCAACGCTATTCCGCCGCCGGAATTATCATGCGAGATTGAATGTTCTAAAGATAACTGAAATTGATTATTGTAAACATATCCTGCGTCAATATTATCGATAATAATAGGACGCAACTCCGGATTTCCTGCAAAATAATAATACGGGCCCGAATAGCTGCGAAAAGGATTTAAATGGTCAAAATTTGGGCGAACAATTCTTCTGCCGTATTCCGCATAAAAAATGTTTTTATCATTATGATTATAAGCGAGATATGCGGTAGGGAAAAGTTTAAAATATGTTTTTTTGAAAACAGTATCCATCGTTACCGAATTTCCTGTAAACCGCGTGTTTTCGGCTCTCAATCCCAACTGTATTTCCCATTTGCCGAGTTCAGTATTTCCCGACACATATAGAGCCTGCATATTTTCTTTATAGAGAAAGTGGTTTGTCTGGTTCGGGTCGTTTACCGGTATGCCTGAAACAATATCAAACACGTGTATATCGTTGTCGGTTTGAGTCAGCGAAAGTTTCATGCCATAACTCAAACTCACTTTTTTAATCGGATGTTCCACATCTATTTTCATGGAATAGTTGTTTATTTTTCTGTCGAGAATATTATTCCAACTCAACAAACCATTGGGAATTTCAGTGTCTGTCGAGCCGCTTGTGTTTGCTTCATAAGTATTATTGCTGTTAGTATTGTAATTAAAAATATCGAAATCAATATTTATCTTTCTACCCAAAGTATCAAGTTTAATAACAGAATATAAATTGCCCGAATGCATGTCGGATTTTGATTTGCCGTTTGATTCGGTTATTATCTCTCCTGCTGCGTTATTAGTTGCAATATCGAATAAATTTGTAACATTATTACTTGCGGATTTCGGGCGACTTGTACTGTTTATGTATTGCGCTCCTACAGTCCATCTATCTGTAATTTCAATATCAAAACCTGTCCGTGCGCTAAAAAAATTCATTTTATACATAGAATTTCCATTGTCTTCCCATTTTAATTTCGGATAAAAAATAGTACTTTCGTCATCATCGTAATCTTTTCCTCCGCTGTACGAGGCATTTGCATAAAATGAAAGGGCTTTTTTACGGTAATTAAAACTTCCGCCAAACGAGCCCCGCGCATATTTTGTTTGCTGGTAAGTGCTAAAAACAGAAGCGCTCCAAGTATCGGCAGCAGATTTTTTCATCACAATGTTAATAAGTCCGCCGTTGCCTTCGGCTTCGTATTTTGCAGGAGGAGTAGTTATTACTTCAATACTCTGTATATCGTTTGCGCGCAACCCTCTCAGAAAATTGAGCAATGCATCGCCCGAAAGATTTACGGGACGGTCGTTAATCATAATATCTGTTCCTGCTTTTCCTATAATTGCAACAATGTCGTTGTCAACTATCAATCCGGGTGTTATTTTAAAAACATCCATTGCATCTCCGCCTGCTATTTCAGGCACATCAACAACGTTAAAAATCATTCTGTCGGCTCTTCGTTCAATAATTTTTTTATTAGCAATTACCGTAGCAGCTTGCAATACATCCGGTTTATGCTGTACCCGAATAATGCCGAGATCGGTATTTTGTGAAATGTCAATAATTTGATTGTAAAGCGTATCGCCTAACTGACGTATCTGCAAACCGTATTTGCCGCGAGGCGAATTGAATACGAATTTTCCTTCTTCATCGGTTAATTGATATTGAAGCGCCGAATTGTTCTGTAACAGTAATATTTCTGCAAATTCAACAGGATTATTATTGGTATCGGTAACTTTACCAGATATTTGAAAGGTTTGAGCGTTACTTATTAGTGTTATATTGACAAAAATAAGTATAAAAACAGTTTTTTTCATTGTTATTACGTTAATAAATTTGGTACAAATATAATGAAAAATTATTAATCCAAAATACATGTAAAAGTTGTAATTTTTACAACCTTATATTTTGATTATTATAAAATAGATTGCTTCCGGAAATCACTTATAATGTAGCACGTCATTGCGAGCGTTAACGAAGCAATGACGTTCCGCTTCGGTTGCTTCAGCGCTATGCTGTTCACAATGACGAAAAAACTACATTTTTTTCTTATTGATTTTGCCGTTTGCGCAAAAATCAGTATAATTGCGTAAAATTAAAAAATATTGTACATGTTTGAAAATTTATCTGGATACGAAAATTTATCTATAGAAAATTCGGAAAGAACAGAACAGCTTGCTTCTCACTATAAAGCAATTATTGATATTTTGGGCGAAGATTCATCACGAGAAGGTTTGCTCAAAACGCCTGTACGCATGGCAAAAAGTATGCAATTTTTAATGCAAGGATACCAAATTGACCCTGTTGCAATATTAAATTCGGCAAAATTCAAGGAAGAATATCAGCAAATGGTGCTTGTAAAAGATATTGAACTGTATTCGATGTGCGAACATCATGTCTTGCCTTTTTTCGGGAAAGCGCATGTGGCTTACATTCCCAACGGATATATAACAGGTTTGAGTAAAATTCCCCGCGTAGTTGATGCTTTTGCCCGCCGTTTGCAGGTTCAAGAACGTTTAACGGTTCAAATTCGCAATTGTATTCAAAAAACGCTTAATCCGCTAGGCGTTGCCGTTGTTATTGAGGCACAGCACATGTGCATGCAAATTCGCGGCGTACAAAAACAACATTCGGTAACAACAACTTCGGCATTCACAGGCGCATTTTTGAAAGATATTCGCACTCGCGAAGAATTTATACGGCTAATCGGAATAAATCTGCGATGATGCATTTGATGGAATTTAAAGAACAAAATATTAAATAAAATTTGTTAAATCGTCTTAATATTTTTGTTTGGGATTAAACCTTTTTTAAAAATATCTATCAAAATTGCAGTTGTTTCAAACTTTTAGTATGTTTTGTAAGAAATAAATTAAATCAAAATATTAAATATGATAAATAAAATCACAACAGTAATATTGTCTTCAAGTATTTTTATGCTTTGTTTTAGTATGGCGGCACAAACCGAAAAAGAGCCGTTCAAAGCGGAATTTATAAACAATATCGTAATTGACGGCGATGATTCGGACTGGGAATCTGCCGTATCTCTGTTTGATGAAAGTAGCGGGCTTATGTACAGCATTGCCAATGATGATGAAAATATATATGTACTTGTAAAAGCCACCGTAGAATCATCAATGACAAAATTCGTTATGGGCGGCGTTGAAGTATGGATTTCGGCTGATGGAAAAGACAAACGCAAAACAGGAATAAAATATCCAATACCACTTTCGTGGGAAGAACGTTTTTCTTCGATGCGCAACAATACTACACGCGAAGATATGCAGCGTCAGGAAAACGAACGAACATACAAAACCATGGAACTTCGCGGATTTGAAAATATCAAGGACAACACATACAAAGTTGATGAACTCGAAATAAAAGCAGAATACAGCGGCAAAAACGGCAATACCATAGCCGAATATAAAATTCCATTCAACACATTTTGCAAACCAGAACAGATAAACGGTGAAAATATTTTTGCAATAGGCGTGGTATTAAACGGTATGCAGATGCCTAATTTCGGCGGTGGCGGTGGCGGACGCCGTTTCGGAGACGGACAAATGCAACGCCAAATGCGCGAAATGACAAGAGGATATTCATTTTGGGTTTATACACAATTAACAAAATAAAACGATGAGAAAAATATTACTAACCTTATCTTTATTAATGTGTGGAATTTATGCATCTGCGCAAACAAGCATCACAGGCGTTTTAACCGATGGAGACGAGCCGCTGCCAATGGCGGATGTTATGTTGCACAAAATGCCCGACACGGCATATATCAAAGGCGTTTCAACCGATGATAACGGAAATTTCAGCATAAAGGATGTTGCAAAAGGTACGTACATGATAAAAGTATCTTATATAGGTTATGAAGATTTCAGCAAAAAGATATATATTGATGGCGTTGCCAAAGAATTTAAAATGGGAAATATTGTGTTGAAAGCAGGAATAATGCTTAAAGCAGCAAGCGTTACAGGCAAGGCAACCGCCGTAACAATCAAAGGCGATACGGTTGAATATAATCCAAATGCTTATAAGTTGCAGGATAATGCCGTTGTCGAAGACCTTTTGAAAAAACTGCCGGGCGTACAGGTTGATAAAGACGGAAGCATCACCGCAGGCGGCAAGGAAGTATCAAAAGTGTTGCTCGGAGGTAAGGAATTTTTTGCTAATGACCCTACGCTTGCCACTAAAAATGTACCTGTAAAAATTGTAGAAAAAGTTCAGGTTCTTGACAGAAAATCGGAACAGGAAAGACTCACAGGAATAAGCGATGGGCAGGAAGAAACCGTTATCAACCTCGAAATAAAGAAAGGACAGCAACAGGGCTGGATGGGAAATATTAACAGCGGTTTGGGCAGGGATATTAAAAATGAAGCAGGCAATAAAATACGATTTGACGAAAACGCATTTGTCAATAGACTTACAGCAAACAGCCGATTTACATTAATAAGTAATTTCAGTAATACAAATACCGGACGCGGCGGACGCTTTACTTTCGGAGGCGCATCCGGAAATACAACGGCAGGAATGGGCGGTATTGATATTGCAACTTTTGCAACCGACAAATTAACTGTCGAAGGAAACGGTTATTTCACTTACAGAAATACCAGTGTCGAAAACTCATCGAGCAGAGAAACATTTTTACCCGACAGTTCGTTTTTTACAAATTCCGAATCTTTATCCGATTCGTATAACAGAAATTATAACACAAGCGTACGACTTACATACAAACCCAACGAATATAACACAATCATATTTCGTCCGAACGGCAGTTATTCACATTCCGATTCGCACAGTACAAACTATTCGGAAACATTAGACAACAACAGCGATACATTAAATACAAGCCGCAGAAACAGTCTTACAGAAAGTAAAACAAAATCGTACGGAGCAGAATTGAATTACAGCCATAGATTCGGAACATCGGGCAGAAATTTATCATTTGAACTGCGATATAACGGCAGCGACTCCAAAGGGTTTACAAAATCAACATCGGAAACAAACTATTATACAAAAGATTCGATTTCAATATTAAACCAGTTGTCTAACAATAAAAATACAAGCACAACTTACCGTTTGCAGGCATCTTATGTAGAACCTCTGTCAAAAAACAATTTCTTGCAGTTTCGCTATTCATACAGCGAAAACAAAAGAGAGCAGGAAACAAATACCTATAATTGGGATACTATAACAGGCGATTATTATGATAATATTGACCCGCAGTACAGCAACAATTACGACAATAAATATATCAATCAGCAAATACATGCAAGTTTCAAACGAACAACCGATAAATACAATTTTCAAATAGGCGTTAATCTTAATCCTCAATCATCGCAAAGTACAGGTACACGTTATAATCATGAATCGGGAAATACGGAGCCTGTAAGCCGAAAACGCAATGTTACCAATTTCGGACCTATGGCTCAGTTTCAATATAATTTCACAAAATCTCATAACATCAGAATTGATTATAACACACGCACAGGGCAGCCGAGTCTGTCGCAGTTAGACCCGTGGCGAGATATAACAAATCCTCTGGTTATAAGTTATGGTAATGAAAATTTGAAACCGAGTTATACACATTCGCTGAATGTAAGATATAACCTTAACAATCGTTCGACAATGCGCACTCTAATGATATTTTTGCGCGGCAGCACAACACAAAACAGCATAGTATCAAAATCAACATTCGATACGGCTGGCATTCAGGAAAGAACTTATGAAAACGTTAACGGAGTATGGAATTTAAACGGTAATATAACCGTTAACTTTCCGATAAATGCAACATTTCAACTTAATTCATCTTCGCGCGTAAGCATGAGCCAAAATGTAAGTTTGAATAACGGAAGTAAAAATATTACTCATTACAGCAGTTTGATGCCTAATTTGGGCGTACAGTTCAGTACTTTGTTTATGGATTTGGGTGCAGGAGGTACTATAACATTTACAAACACAAAAAATTCCTTATCCGCACAAAACGACCAAAGTATCCGCAATTACGATGTTAATGCATGGACAACCGTTTATTTGCCGTTGAATTTTACTTTTACAAGCGATATTGCGTATAGAACGGGAAGCGGTTATGCGGCAGGTTATGATGTTTCGCAGGTTGTATGGAATGCAGGCATCGAAAAAAGCATTATGAATAACAGAGGCACGCTGAAATTTTCGGTAAACGATATTTTACGCGATAAAAAGAATATTACATACGCTTCGACCGACAATTATATTCAACAGTCATTAACCAATACTTTGAACTGTTATTTTATGGTTTCATTTACTTACCGCTTTAATGTTTTCGGGGGGCAGTCGGTAAGCGGCAGTTCACCGATGGGCGGTCCGGGCGGCGGCAGAATGATAAGAAGAAATTAATAAAACAACCTTAAACTGTGTTTTAATTTAATATTGTGAATGTTGGCAGAGAGTTTCAAGCAGTAATGAAACTCTCTGTTATTTTTAACTGTACCCATTATCCATTTCCGGAAATAGGTTAGATTAAATTAAAGATGCTTCGCTTGCGCTACGCAACCGAATCAGAACGTCATTACGAGGAATGAGCGAAGTGAACGACTAAGCAATCCAGACTTTTTATTAATCATTATATTGCTTTGCCGTCGCTTCAGTATTCTGTTTTAAAATATCGGGATATGTCAATTCATTTAACAGGATATTCAAAACAGCAGCAGTCGGTGTCGTTACATAACAGCGCTTTGAGTTCGTCATTGTTCAATACGTCGCGATAATTCATCGGTTTGCCGTCAACCAATATTATTTGATAGATAAGTCTTATTCCATGACTGTAATCTACATAACTGTCAATATGTCCTGTATAAACAGGCTGAATTGGTTTGCCATCTATTTTATGCCATCCGTAAATTGCAACCCTGTCTGCTTTTTGATTTTGTAATATTGCTTTTGTAATAACAACATCTTTTTTTATTCCTGCAATCAATCCTTTGCGCTGCTGCCGCTGTTTTTCAATGATTATGTTATGTTCGACAAAGGTTTGAAAACTGTCGCGTGCAACAGTCATCGGATACGGTTCCAATTTTACTTTTGCAGCGCTGTAAATATCATCGCAAATTTTGGGTGTGGAAAGGAAAAAACCGAATTTATCTGCAATTTTTTGGGCTGTTGCAGGCTGCATTGGCACTCGCATAAAATCATCATTACTGCCTATCATCAAATAATCGGGCATTACAAAATATTTTGCCCTGATACGTTTGCCGTTTGCAGTTATCGATGTTTTTAGCACAACAGGCTTTAGCATAAAATCGGGAAAATTGCCTGAACAAATTTCCTGTAAAATCAGTTCTTCACGCTGTTCGGCATTAAGTTTTTTCGCTTTTTCGGCAAATTCGCTTCCAGACATTGCATGTTTTTGCAGTTTGGGAATTTTGCTAATACAATCGGCTTGCCGCAACGCAGAACACGAAACAAAAACAACCGAAATACATACTGTAATTATGAATTTTTTCATTGATTATTTTTTTAATATCTCAACTTTATATAATCCAAAGTCAACGCAACTGTTCAGCAGGCAGCAATTATCATTTTTTTTACATTCTATTTCACTTCCTTTATAATGTACATATAAACAGGAAAATGGTCGGAATATCCGCCCTGATAAGCGCCTCCTGCATAAGTACGCCACGGATAACCTTTGAATGCGCCCGATTGCTGCACCAGAAAATTTTCATTAAAAACTCTTGCCTGATAAAATTTGAATGTTGTTTTATCATTACCAAGCAATCCCTGACTTACAATAATATTATCAAACAAACTCCACGAATCTCGGTATGCAAGCGAACCAACTCCATCTTTATACATTTTATACATCGGATTAAACATGTCGCCTTTTTTAAGATTTTCCTGTTTGCCTTTGGCTCGTAAATGCTTTTCTATACTTTCGTTTACAGGATCGTCATTGAGGTCGCCCATAACAATGATTTTTGCATCGGGGTCGGTTTGCATAATAGAATCTGCGATGCTGCGAGTGAGGTCTGCTGCTGCACAGCGTAGCGGACTTGTGCGTTTTTCGCCGCTGCTGCGCGATGGCCAGTGATTGACTATAATATGAATCATTTCGCCGTCAATAATTCCTGACACAAGAAGCTGGTCGCGAGTAAAAAAATCTTTTTCCCTTGTAACTGTTAAGCGAACAGAACGGCTTGACACCAGTTTGAAAATTGCAGGCTGATAAATTAAGGCTACGTCAACGCCACGCTTATCAGGTCCTTCGTAATGTACAATTTGATAATTTTTATCTTTCAAAGATGGCATTGCAACCAAATCTTCAAGTACGCGGCGATTTTCAATTTCGCTTAATCCAACAACTGCAGCCGCAGGTCTTGACGGATTTGCCTGTTCTCCGAGTTTTGATATTACTTCCGATATGTTTTCAAGTTTTTTGTGATAGCGTTCTGCCGTCCACTGATTTGAGCCTGATGGCAGAAATTCGTAATCGTTTTTACCTTCATCATGATAAATGTCGAAAAGATTTTCAACATTATAAAACCCAATACAGGCAATACGGTATTTCTTTTTTTCCTGTGCGTTCAAACTAAATACAGTTAACGCAAGTATAAAAATTAAACTTATTTTTTTCATTACTGTTCTATTTTTAATATTATTTTAATATTTACTTATTAATAATTATAAATTATTTTTGTTACTGTTTCATTTTTTTAACATAAACATAACGTTTGTTGATAAAAAAATACTCTGAAAAATAAGCAATTAGTATTTTTCATATAAAATTAACATCCAAAGGTAATATTTTTTTTACTTTTGTAATCTACTTTATTGAAATATATATATATTTAAATATCAAACATAAAAAAATATAAGAATGAAACGAATTTTACTGTTAATCATTTATTTTGCTTGCGTTCACTTATACGCACAGCAAAATATTTATCAAGGAAAAATCATTGAATCGGGGACAAATAACCCAATAGCAGATGCGAAAATTCAAGTAGGCAGTATAATGCAGGCGGCTACAAGTGCAGCAGATGGTACTTTTGAACTGTCGCTGACACATGGCAAGCAGTATGTTGTAATTATTGCCGATGGATATCAATCGTATGAAACGGAAATTGATTTTGGAAACAACATCGATTTGGGAACAATCAGGTTACAGCGAATATCCAATCTTAATCAGGAGATTGACTATATTACGGAAATTGAACTTGACGATGATGTTTCAACAAATCAAAATACTTCGGCGCTGTTGTCAGCATCGAAAGATGCTTTTTCGTCGATGGACAGGCTATAATCTTGGAGTATTTCGCTTTCGTCAGCGCGGATACGACTCAAACAATTCGCTGCTGTACATCAACGGAATGAAGATAAACGAAGTTGAACGCGGACGTCCTGTATTTTATTTTTTCGGAGGGCTGAACGATGCTGTAAGAAACCAGACATACAGCAACGGACTTTTGCCCTCTGACGAAACATTCGGCTCGCTTGGCGGAACTACCGTTATTAATACGCGAGCATCAAGTTTCAGAAAGCAGGTCAAAGTTGCTTATGCCGCATCAAACTCTCAATACCGACACCGTTTGATGGTAACTGCGGCAACAGGAATGATGGAAAACAACTGGGCTATTGCCGTATCGGCTTCGCGAAGAGCAGGCAACGAAGGATATTTTCAAGCCACTTCATACGATGCGTGGGCTTATCTGTTGTCTGTTGAGAAGAAAATAAATGCACAGCACAGCCTTGCGTTTACCGTTTTTGCTTCGCCTGTGGAACGCGGAATGAGCAACGGCACAACAGAAGAAATTTCGGAATTGATGGGAGATAATCATTACAATTCATACTGGGGCTGGCAGAATGGCGAAAAACGCAATTCCCGCATAAGAAAATCAAATCAGCCTGTGTTTACTTTGAATCATTTCTGGAAGATTGACGAAAAGTCAAATCTTACAACATCTGTCGGATATGTTTTCGGAAGAGACGGGCAGTATGCTCTTTCTTGGGGAGAAGCAAACGACCCGCGTCCTGATTATCACCGTAACATGCCGAGCGCTTTCTCAAATCCGGAAATACAAAAAATTGTAGCCGAAAAGTTCAAAAATGACCCTTCGGTAAATCAAATCAACTGGGCAAATCTTTATTATCAAAATGTGGAAGACAAAGATTCGGACGGCAAATATCAGGCTAAATATATTATGGAAGACCGCCGCAACGACAGAAACATATTTTCGTTTAACACCGTTTTCAATACCCTGCTCAAAGAAAACATAACTTTGCAGGCTGGGGCAGATGTGAATAACGTAAAAACAAAATATTTTAAGGAAATACACGATTTGCTCGGCGCAGATTACTGGCTGGATATTGACAAATATGCAAAACGCGACCATCCTACAAATGAAAGTTATTATCAGTCGGATTTGAACAATCCAAACAGAAAAGTTGGAACAGGCGACCGTTTTGGATACGATTATGTGATTAATCACACCGAAATGAATTTATGGACGTTACTGCGCATGAAATTTGCGGTTACGGATGTTTATCTTGGCGCTCAACTGTCGAATACATCGTTTTATCGCGAGGGATTTATGAAAACAGGAATGTTTCCGAACAATTCATTCGGCAAGGCGCAAACGCTCAATTTCGGCGATTATTCGCTCAAAGGCGGATTTACGTATAAAATCACAGGACGACATTTTATTGATGGAAACTTTGCAACAATGACGCGCGCTCCGTTTTATCGAAATATCTATCTTTCTCCGCGTACGCGCGACAACGTGATAAATAATCCTAAAAGCGAAAAAATTACAAGCGGCGATTTGAGTTATATTATGCGCACGCCATACGTGCAGGCTCGTATTACGGGATATTACACTACAATGAAAGACAAGACGAAAATCACAAGTTATTACGATGACTCGTACGGCTCGTATGTAAACATGGCTATGGACGGAATAAATCAGCGTTATGTCGGACTTGAAGCAGGGCTGAAATATAAACTTTCGCAAACCCTGACTCTTGAAACGGCGTTTGCTCACGGCAAATATGAATATACGAACAATCCGCGGATTACGGCTTTTCATGATGCTACGGCTTTACCATTGGCAGAAAACGAAAAATCGTACATAAAGGGATTATATGTTGAAGGAACGCCGCAAACGGCAATCGCAGCAGAAATTACATACAACTCGCCAAAATACTGGTGGATAAGTTTTGGAGGCAATTATGCAGCAAACTCATTTCTTGATTTTAGCCCGATGAAACGTCTGCTGTCGATGTATCAAAATGCATCTGACAGTGATTATGATGTTATAAAGCGATATGCGGCGCAAATACGCCTGCCCGAAGCATTTACATTTGATATTTCGGGAGGTTATTCAATACGTCTGCGAAACAATTATCTGCAATTTATGTTTAATGTGCAAAACATTTTCAATACAAAAAACATAAAATCGGGAGGCTATGAATCAATGCGCATTAATCTCAGCGATTTGGAATCAGATAAGTTTAACCCTGTATATTATTACGCATACGGCACAACATTTTTCGTTCAGGTGTCATACAGATTTTAATATTAATAAGAAGCTGCTTTGTTTAGTTTGCAGTTCAATAATAAAAATAATACAATATCGAAATTAAATATTTCAAAATACTATAATAATTATAATATGAAACAAAATTTTAAATATAAAATAATGAAAACGTTTATCAAAAGGCAAATAACTTCGCTTGTAGCGGTTATTGCAACAGTTTTAAGCATCACATCATGCGTTGACAACAAGTTTGATTTTCCAATAGAAGACTTGTATGATCACGGACTTGTGGCTAACATCAGTATCGCAGACCTTAAAGCGATGTATCAAAACGCAACCGTTGAAATTACAGCGGATTTGATAGTAGAAGGCAATGTATGTTCGAGCGACAAAGAAGGAAATATCTTCAAAACACTGTATATACAGGATGCAACAGGAGGTCTTCCAATAGTTATCGACCAAAACAATATCAGTAATAATTACCGTTTGGGACGTAAGGTTTTGGTAAAACTGAAAGGACTGTATCTCGGTTCGTACAACGGGCTGATACAACTCGGAATGGCGCCGAATGCAGGCGAAGCCTCGCCTTCGCGTATTCCTGCAACACTTACGTCAAATTATATTGTAAAAGATTATGAGGTCGCCGAAGTACAGCCCGAAATAGTAACTATCGAGCAGATAACAAACCGAAGCGAACTTGTAGGAAAACTTGTTAAAATAAATGATGTGCAGTTTGCGTCTCCTGATGCCACATACGCAACGGCTGATGCAAATACAAACAGAGTTATTGAAGACAGAAATGCAAATACCATTATTCTTCGCAACAGCAGTTATGCTACATTTGCACTGTTGCCGATGCCTGAAGGAAGCGGCTCGATAACGGCTGTACTGTCGCTGCACGTAACAGGTTCTGCAAGAACATATCAACTGCTTATCCGCGATACAACGGATGTGGAATTTTACAGCCCGCGCTTTGGTAGCGGCAGCGGCGGACCTGGCACAGGCGAAATCATTTTACGCGAAACATTCGGAAACAGCGCAGTACAAAGCGGAACAGCGTGGCCTGCGGTTACAAGTTATGACGGGTATTTGAAAGAAGGCAAAGGAGCAGCAGCAGTAACATATACATCCGAAGGCGGCGCTGTTACGGTGCGCAGCAATGCATCTTCTTCCGGATATACCGGCTCATCCGGCGAATGTAATGCAATGATGGCTGCAAACGGCGCAAGTCTGCTTATAAATGATATTGCGACTTGCGGAGCAAATAATTTCGTACTTTCGTTCGGAAGTAATGAAACTGCCGCTACGCTTGCAGTTGCTTACAAAATTAACGGAACATCAAACTGGGTGCCGATTACATACACAAAAAACTCTACCGAATGGGGACTGGCATCAACTACCGTTACGCTGCCGAATGGAACAAATACAATAAAATTGCGATTTACGGCTTCAGCAACACAGTACGGTACGCGCGTTGATGATGTAAGGCTTACTACCGAAGACCAGACATCAAATCCGATTATAGACCCTGATGGTGGCGGCAGCGGAGGCGGCGATGAAGACGGAACGGAAAACAATCCTTACAGTGTGGCTGACGGCATAGCAAATCAGGGAGCAACAACAGATTCAGTATGGACGCAAGGTTATATTGTCGGCTGTGTTAAACACGGTGTATCATCCGTTGCATCGGCAAGCGATGTTACAATCGGTGTCGGTTCAGGATGGGATTCACAGACAAACGTACTTATTGCAGACTCTCCCGACGAAACCGACTATACAAAATGTATTGTGGTAAATCTGCCTTCGGGTAAACCTTTACGTACGCAGGTAAATCTGGTTACGCATCCCGAAAACTACAAAAAAACATTAAAAGTAAAAGGCGTATTGCGTACATATTTCGGAATAGCAGGATTAAGAGACTGTCCGGGCGAAACAAGCGATTTTACTCTTGACGGACAAGGCGGCAGTGGCGGCGGCAACTACATATTCAACGAAACACTTCTTACGCAGACAAGTTTCGACATGTTTACAAAAGTCAACGTGAACGGCGCTCAGGAGTGGAAATTCGATGCGGCATACGGAGCGGGAATGTCGGGATATGCCAACAACAGCAGTTATGCAAACGAAGACTGGTTTATATCGCCTGCCATTGACCTGTCGTCTTACTCATCTGCAAAACTGACATTCGAGCATGCCAGAGGACCTGCCGCAAGTATTACAGTTGGCATAGCGCAGGGATGGTATAAGGTATATGTGTCCAATAATTACAGTTCGGGCAACCCATCAACCGCTACGTGGACTGAACTCACAGGAGTAAATCACCCCACAACGGCATGGACGCCTGTATCGTCAGGTGAATTGACAATACCTGCCGCAAATATGGCTGCAAACTGCCGAGTTGCTTTCAGGTACGAATGTTCGGATACCGAATCGGCTACGTGGGAAATAAAAAACATAATAGTACAGGAATAAACGAATGATAATTGATAATTTTAATATTAGCAGACTGTTATTGCGAAGGTGAAGCAACAGACACAAGCACGTCA
Source organism: Prevotellaceae bacterium (assembly GCA_031255755.1). Taxonomy (GTDB): domain Bacteria; phylum Bacteroidota; class Bacteroidia; order Bacteroidales; family UBA932; genus JAIRKV01. The sequence continues at coordinate 15,019 of JAIRRX010000118.1, forward strand.
TTGCGAGGCGGAACGCCGAAGCAATCCAGACACTATTAATTACTGGATTGCTTCGCTGACGCTCGCAATGATGTACGATTGCTTCCTGTTTCGCTCGCAGTTCGCAATGACGACATACGGTTGCTGACGTTCAAAAGAAATAAAAACGTATAAAATAAATAAAGATTAACAAATTAAAATTATATATTAAATTTAGTATTATGAGAAAAAATGTATTTTTGAAAACAATGTTTGCAGTAATCATTATGATAATTGCAGGCATTAATATGAGAGCCGATAATGTTACTTATCAATTCTCTGCGCTTGGAAGCAGCAATATCACCGAGCCGAGCGGAGATATTGACGGTAATATTTCGTTCACTACTCAAAAGAACAGTGCGAGTACTTCCCCCGCATATAATGGAGGATCCGGCGAAATACGGCTGTATTTCCATTCCAGCGGAAATGGCTGTTCAATAACATTGCTTCCGAAAAACGGAGCAACAATAACGGAAGTTAAAATGACGGCAAGTAGTGCAAGTAATACTACTGCTGTAATGTATAATGTTGATGGAGCTTCAGATGCAGCCGCAAGCCTTTTGGGAACAGTATATACAATTTCCGGAATTTCTGCGTCAGCGGATTTGAAAATAAGGAATGCAAATACAAGCAATACTCAGTTGCGTATAGTTTCGATTGAAGT
>JAIRRX010000036.1 GCA_031255755.1 Prevotellaceae bacterium
TTCTGAAAACCATTAAATAAAACAATTAATTTACCTTTGTCAAAGCAACAAAAAATTCGATATATGTTGCTTTCAAATTCTATTCGTATTTCAAAAAGACCATTTGTGCTTTCAACGTGCTTAAAAAATTTCGTTGGAAGCCTTTCCGAAACAGTTAGCAAAAATAATACCTGTCCGATTTTATCTCTCGTTTTTTGAGATAAAGAATTTACAAAATCCCAAAAATATTGCCTGAAATAAAGAATTTCTCTTACTTTTTTCATAATTCTTTTGATGCAAAGTTAATAAATAATATAACATTGTCTGGATTTTGTGTGGATTTTTTAAAAAATCCATTAATTTTAGTGTTTTTCGTTCAATTTTATTTTCAGAAAATTAATCTATATATTCAGGCTCTGTAATATAACTTCGTTACGGAAGTTTTCCAATATTCCAAAATTCTTACAGTTTAAACGCACTTTAATTTTTGTGCGGTAAATAATCTCATGTATTAAGATTTTTGTATGTCTTCAAACTGCTGCTTTTCTTTTCTCTTTGCATTGAAAAATATGACCCATACTGCTGCATCTTTCATTATTTTATTTTTTTATTTACCTTTGCAGACTATTTTTATAAAAATTATTATGGCAAAAAACGAATTTGAAAAATATGCAGTCAAACATTTGGGCATATCAAGCGCTGTGTTGAATCAATATACATCATCAATGACTCCGTACATTATTGAAGAACGTCATTTGAATGCTGTAGCAATGGATGTATTTTCGCGATTAATGATGGAACGAATAATATTTCTCGGCACGGCAATCACTGATGAAGTTGCAAACATTGTTCAGGCGCAACTTTTATTTTTAGATTCCGTTGATTCATCACGCGATATACAGATTTACATCAATTCACCCGGCGGCGCTGTTCATGCAGGGCTTGGCATTTACGATACCATGCAGCTTGTAAATTCAAACATTTCTACTATCTGTACAGGAATGGCAGCATCAATGGCGGCGGTTTTGCTTACGGCTGGAACTGCGGGAAAACGCTCGGCTCTTACACATTCGCGAATAATGATTCATCAGCCGCTCGGAGGCGCCGAAGGTCAGGCTTCGGATATTGAGATTACAGCTCGCGAAATTGTAAAAATAAAACGTGAACTTTACGAGATTATTGCAAAACATTCAAATAATAAACTTTCAAAAATTGAAAAAGACGCCGACCGTGATTATTGGATGACATCAGCCGAAGCGCTTGCTTATGGAATGATTGATGAAATTTTACAAAAACAAAAAAAATCAGATGAAACAAAGTAAATGTTCATTTTGCGAAAAACCGGAAAATTTGGCACGCATACTCATACATGGCGCCGACAATGCCTTTATTTGCGATGAATGTATAAACAGAGCGCACGAACTTTTAAACAACGAATTTAATCTCTCAAAAAGTAAAAAGCCTAAACTGTCTAACGCAAATATTTTGAAACCAAAACAGATAAAGTCAATTCTCGACCGTTATGTAATAGGGCAGGATGAAGCAAAAAAATATCTGTCGGTTGCGGTTTATAATCATTACAAACGTATATTACAGCCTTCCGATAACGATGATGTTGAAATAGAAAAATCTAACATAATAATGGTTGGCGAAACAGGAACAGGAAAAACGCTGCTGGCTCAAACGATAGCAAAAATATTGAAAGTTCCGTTTACAATCGTAGATGCAACAGTTCTTACCGAAGCAGGATACGTGGGCGAAGACGTTGAAGGTATTCTTTCGCGTTTGCTTCAAGTTGCCGATTATGATGTTGAATCAACCGAACTCGGAATTGTGTTTATTGATGAACTGGATAAAATTGCACGCAAAAGCGATAACCCTTCAATAACACGGGATGTATCGGGTGAAGGCGTACAACAGGCAATGCTGAAACTTTTGGAAGGGACGGTCGTAAATGTTCCGCCGCAGGGTGGACGGAAACATCCCGAACAGAAATTCATACAGGTGAATACAAAAAACATACTGTTTATTTGCGGAGGCGCATTTGACGGAATTGAAAAGAAAATCGCAAACCGTCTTAATACGCGCGCCATAGGCTACGGAACGCTAAACGACAAAAATAACATCGACAAAAACAATTTAATGCAGTATGTTTCGCATGTTGATTTGAAATCGTACGGGCTGATACCTGAAATTATCGGTCGTTTGCCTGTGCTTACATGTTTGCAACCGCTTGACCGCACTGCATTGCGCCGTATTCTTACCGAACCAAAAAATGCAATCATAAAGCAATACAAAAAACTGTTTGCGATAGACAAAATCAAACTTGAATTTGATAATGAAGTTTTTGATTATATTGTTGATAAATCAATAGAATTTAAACTCGGCGCACGCGGTTTGCGTTCTATTTGTGAAAACATAATGACGGATGCAATGTTTGAAGCGCCATCAAAACAGGCAAAAACATTACGAATTACATTAAAATATGCGAAAGAAAAAACTAATAAATTAACCGCAAATAAACTGCACGTAGCGTAAAATTATTTTGATTATGATACATGATTTAATAGCCAAAAACCGCAGTTATCGCCGTTTTTATGAAGAGATAAATATAGATTTGAATACTTTGAAATCATTTGTTGAACTGGCTCGAATATCGCCATCAACGCGAAATCTGCAACCCTTGAAATACATTATTTCAAACAACAGAGAAATAAATAAACAAATATTTCCAACGCTTGCATGGGCGGGATATTTGAAAGACTGGAACGGAGCTGTCGAAGGAGAACGTCCGTCTGCGTATATTGTTGTTCTTGTTGATAAAAACATTACGCAAAGCAAACCCGAACATGACGAAGGAATTGTTGCACAAAGTATTTTACTCGGCGCTGTTGAGCAGGATTTGGGCGGTTGTATAATTGTTTCTGTAAAAAGGCAGGAACTTGCTAAAATTCTGAATATTTCCGAACAGTACGAAATCGCTCTTGTGATTGCTCTCGGCAAACCAAAAGAAAACGTTGTACTAACCACAGTTAAGGATAATGATATAAAATATTTTCGCGACTCAAACGCTGTTCATTATGTTCCTAAACGTTCGCTTGATGATATTGTTTCTGTTTTATAATTTATATTTGCAAACATTATAAGCAGTTCTCAATGACGTACAAAGCAATCGAAACAAGCCATCATCCTTGTGAATTTTAAGTATTTAGACATAAATTAAAAATGTGTTGAAAAAAAATATAATATGTTATTTGTGATTATGAATGATATATATTATATTTGTGTTTGATATTATTTGTATTATCTATTGAAATAAAGATGACTGTAAAAGAAAACGAATCGGGAAAATTATTTTACTCCATTGGAGAAGTTGCAGATATTTTTGGCGAAGAAACATCGCTGATTCGCTTTTGGACAAATCATTTCAGAAACATATTAAATCCGAAAAGAAACAAAAAAGGTAATCGACTTTTTTCACAGCAGGATGTTGATACAATAAAATTAATTCATTTTTTGGTTCGTAAACAGGGCATGAAATTAGACGGCGCATATAAACGAATAATAGAAAACCGCGAAGGTACGGTCAAAAATATGGAAGCAATAGAAATACTTAAAAACATCAAAAATCAATTACTCGAAATAAAAAAAACTATATGAAAATTAAAGATGTAATAAAATGTATCGAAGAATATGCTCCGCCGCACTATCAGGAAGATTTTGATAATGTCGGACTAATTGTCGGCAACTGCGAAACGCAAACCAATGCGGCGCTTTTGTGCGTTGATATTACCGAAGATATTATTGATGAAGCAATATCCAAAAATATAAATCTTGTTATTTCTCATCATCCTGTTTTATTTTACGGATTGAAAAAAATAACAGGACAAAATTCAACTCAGCGAATAGTCGCAAAAGCAATAAAACACGATATTGCACTTTATGCCGCACATACAAATATGGACAATATTACAGGCGGAGTAAATACCAAAATCTGCGAAAAACTCGGACTTACAGACTGTAAAATTCTGTCGCCAATGAAAAATGAACTTGTAAAAATTGCGGTTTTTGTTCCACAAACATATTCCGAAAAAGTACGTAACGCAATGTTCAAAGCAGGAGCAGGAAACATAGGAGCATACAGCGATTGCAGTTTTATTAGTCAGGGCAAAGGAACTTTTCAGGCAGGCGAAAACACAAACCCTTTTGCAGGCGAAAAAGGAAAACTCCATATCGAAGATGAAGTAAAAATAGAAATGATTGTTCAAAAACATAATCTGTCAAAAGTTGAAAACGCAATATTAGAAAATCATCCATACGAGGAAGTTGCCTGTGATATTTACAATCTGGCTAACAGATATAAAAATGCAGGTTCCGGAATGATTGGAAATTTACCTGAACCGATGTCGCATGATGAATTTTACAGAATGTTGAAAAATATTTTTTCTTTAAAAGTTATTCGTTCTACCAAACCTGTTTCAAAAGCAATTTCCCGCGTAGCTGTATGCGGCGGAGCTGGCAGTTTTTTACTTGCCGATGCTATTGCAAATCAAGCGGACATTTTTGTTTCGGGCGATTTTAAATATCATCAGTTTTTTGATGCGGAAAACAAAATTACTATTGCAGATATAGGACATTTCGAGAGCGAACAATTTACCGTAGAAATATTTTATGATATTATTCAAAAAAAATTACCTAACTTTGCGGCGCAAATCGCTGAAAAAAATATAAACCCAATTTTTTATATTATGTAATTAAATAAAAATTAATGGCAGAAAAAATTAAAAAAACAGAAGCAAAGAAAGTTGAAAAAACTTCGGCAAAATCAACAACAGCAAAGTCGGAAACTCAAAAAAGCGCAACGTTGTCTGATTTGTCATCAGTAAACAAGTTAAGATTATTGTACGAACTGCAAATCATTGATTCAAGCGTTGACAATATCAAAACTATAAGAGGAGAATTGCCTCTCGAAGTTCAAGACCTCGAAGATGAAATCATAGGATTTGATACCCGTATAAAAAATACAGTACAGGAAATCAAAGAAACAGACAGCGCTGTAGCAAAACGAAAAGGTAACGTTGAAACAGCCAAAAATCTCATTAAAAAATACGAGGAACAACAGAAAAATGTACGAAACAACCGTGAATTTGATTCATTATCAAAAGAACTTGAATTTCAGGGATTGGAAATCGAACTGAATGAAAAACTGATAAAAGAACTCGGAGCAAAAATCAAAGAGAAAAAACGCGAAATCGAAGCAACAAAAACTATGCTTGCCGATAAAAAAATTGCCCTCGAAGAAAAGAAAAAAGAATTGAATGAAATCACGTCCGAAACAGCCAATGATGAAAAAGAATTGGAAAACAGAGCAGAGGAAATCAGAAGTTTAATCGAACCTCGTTTGCTTACGGCGTATAATAAAATTCGTCATAATGCACGAAACGGTTTGGCTGTGGTAACGGTAAAACGCGACGCTTGCGGCGGTTGTTTCAATAAAATTCCTCCTCAACGACAATTAGATATTAAGTTAAGCAAAAAAGTAATTGTTTGCGAATATTGCGGTCGCATTTTAGTAGATGCCGATTTTGCAGGCGAATAAATGCAAAAGAATATAACGGATAGAAAATAAATATCCGTTAAATGTCCGTAATGCAGAATTTAGTTTACTTTATATTCAAATTTTATATTTGTCAGATCGCTGTTGGCTTTCGTAATTTTATTTGCCAAATCGGTTTTGAATTTTTCTGTTTTTTCGGCGATATTATTATCGGCAAGCGACAGAATTTGAGCAGCCAGAATTGCCGCATTTTTTGCGCCGTTTAGCGCAACAGTAGCAACTGGAATACCCGCAGGCATTTGCAAAATCGAAAGAATTGAATCCAAGCCTTCAACAGAATTGTTTGATTTTATTGGAACTCCTATAACAGGCAAAGTTGTAAAAGATGCTATTACGCCGGGCAAATGAGCTGCGCCGCCGGCAGCGGCAATTATAACTTTTATACCGCGCATTTTTGCATTTTTTGCAAAGTTTGCAACGGCTTCAGGCACACGATGTGCAGACAAGGCATTAATTTCAAATGGAATTTGCATTTGGTTTAAAAATTCGGCGGCTTCATGCATTATCGGCATATCCGATGTGCTGCCCATGATGATACTTACAATTGGTTGCATAATATATTATTTTGTGAATTATTTAATTTTTTTATAAAAATTTCCAAACAGTCAAAACATGTTGTGTGCATTATAATTAAAACGTTTTTACATACAATTACAGCATTACGCATTTTGATTTTATGTCAATTTTTTGTTACAGATAGCAAAAATAATATTATTTTCGTAGTTAATTACAAAACTTATATAAATTTTTTGATATGGATACGATAACGCTTGGCGATAAAAAGTTTAAAAAATACATCGATTATGAAACTGTTCGGGAATCAATAGTAACTGTTGCCCGCAAAATAAATGCCGATATGGCAAACGAACATATTCCGCTGCTGGTAGGCGTGCTTAACGGCTCGTTTATGTTTTTGGCTGATTTGATGAAAAATCTTAATTTCAACTGTGAACTTACTTTTGTGCGGGTATCGTCATACGAAGGCACAAAATCGACAGGCGAACTTTGTGAAGTACTTGGCTTGAATACCAATATTAACGAACGAACTGTTATTCTGGTTGAAGATATTGTAGATACCGGAAATACCATCACACAATTACATCGTATGCTTACGGAAAATCACAATCCAAAACAAATAAAAATCGCCACGCTGCTGCTGAAACCAAATGTATATAACAAACCGCTTGCTTTGGATTATGTGGCAATGGAAATTCCAAACGATTTTATTGTAGGATTCGGTTTGGATTATAATGAACTCGGAAGAAATTTAAAAGATATTTATAAAATTACAGAATAAAAATAGAAATAATGAAACATATATTACTTTTCGGACCTCCCGGAGCGGGAAAAGGCACACAGGCGCAATTACTTGTTGACAAATATAAATTTATGCATTTATCAACAGGCGATATGCTTCGCGATGAAATAAAACGGTCAACAGAAATAGGACTCAAAGCAAAGAAAATCATTGACAGCGGACAACTTGTTTCAGACGAAATTGTTGCCGAAATGGTACGTTTGCGAATAAAAAATATGAATGACAATACGGGAATTATTTTTGATGGTTTTCCGCGAACGGTTGCTCAGGCTTGCATGCTTGATGAAATAATGAAAGCCGAAAAACAGGAAATAGCAATGATGATAGCAATTAATGTTCATGATGAAGAAATTATAAGACGTATTCTCGAACGTGGAAAAATATCGCAGCGCAGCGATGACCAAGACATTAATACAATAAAAAACCGTATCGACACGTACGTCCAACAAACTTCAATACTTGCGGATTATTATAAACAGCAGGGCAAATTCAAATCGGTTGACGGAACAGGAACTATCGAAGATATTTTCAAAAAAATATGTAAGTTGATAGAAGAATAAAAGTTGAAACCGTGATATTTTTAATAATTATTAAATAATTTACATTCCATGCCACAATCCAATTTTGTTGATTATGTAAAAATGTTTTTGCGTTCGGGAAACGGCGGCAGCGGCTCTGTACATTTGCATCGTGAAAAATATGTTGCAAAAGGAGGTCCAGATGGCGGCAACGGCGGTAGCGGCGGCAATATTATTCTGCGAGGAAACAAACAATACTGGACGCTGATACATTTACGTTTTCAACGACATGTTTTTGCCCCAAACGGCGAAAACGGAAAAGGCGCTTTGAGTACCGGTGCAAACGGAAAAGACATAATTATTGATGTTCCGCTCGGAACTGTCGCAAAAAATGCAGAAACATTGGAAAACTTATGCGAAATAACCGAAGACGGCGAACAAAAAATTTTGCTTAAAGGCGGACGTGGCGGAATGGGAAACGCTTTTTTCAAATCGGCTACAAATCAGACTCCACGCTATGCTCAACCGGGAGAAACAGGCGAAGAAGGATGGTATATTCTCGAACTCAAACTTTTGGCTGATGTAGGACTGGTAGGATTTCCAAATGCAGGTAAATCAACATTGCTGTCTGTAATATCGGCGGCAAAGCCCAAAATTGCCGATTACGCTTTTACTACGCTTGAACCGAACTTGGGAATTGTATCATATCGCGACAGCAAATCTTTTGTTATGGCGGATATTCCCGGAATTATTGAAGGCGCTCATGAAGGTAAAGGTCTTGGTTTGCGTTTTCTTCGACATATAGAACGTAACTCGATGCTGCTTTTTATGATTCCTGCCGACAGCGATGATATTAACAGTGAATATAAAATTCTGATTAACGAGTTAAAACAGTATAATCCCGAATTGCTTGATAAAAAACGTGTGCTTGCAATAACCAAAAGCGATATGCTTGATAACGAACTTACAATCGAATTGGGGAAAAATCTGCCTGATATTCCGTGTATATTTATTTCATCGGTTGCAAACAAAGGCATCGCCGAACTTAAAGATTTACTCTGGAACGAATTAAATAATAAATAAAAATGTATTCAACAGCAGTCGAATTTAACATGCAAGCTGGCTGTTTTTCGATGATTTTACACAATTAAAATGATTGATTTTCTTGAAAATATTGATATTAAAATAAGTGTTTTTATCAATGGTTTACATTGCAAAACGCTTGATTTTTTAATGTTTCATATAACGCATCTATACTGTTCATGTGTGATTTATGCAGCAGTTATTTTTACATTTATTGCAATTAAGAAAAAACGGTGGTGGAAATATGTTTTGCTTTTAGCGCTTGCATTAATTATTGTTACCGTTATTATTGCCGTTTTAATAAAGCCAGCCGTAGCACGACTGCGTCCATGCAATACTGCGGAATTACAAAATATTTTGCATCTTGTAAAAGGATATTGTGCAAAAGCGTTCAGCTTTTTGTCATCTCATGCTGCAACAAGTTTTTTGATAGCAACATTTGTTCATGCAACTTTACGCAAAAAATATATTTCTGTACTTATTTTTTTATGGGCATTTGTTTACAGTTATTCACGTATTTATCTCGGTGTCCATTTTTTTGGAGATGTGCTTTGCGGTGCTTTTTTAGGAATATTTTGCGGAAAAATTTTATTAAATTTCTTTTCAATACGAAAAAGCGGGAATTAATCGCGATTAGAAATATAAATCGCCTTAGCCACATATTAATTTTTGCTTGGTATAATCCAATTAAAACATATTTATAAAATTAGCTTCAAAATCTTTAAAAGATATATTATCTTTGTGTATTCGCAGTAATGTAAGAAATGATATAATGTGCTTATTTACTGTGATAAATTTGAATAATACTAATAAAATTTTATAATTATACGTGTATGCAAAAAAGTAAAACAGGATTGGATTTTGAGAAAGTCAAACATGCAAAACAGGTTGCAAAAAATATTGCAAATGATGTACAGAAATTTGTTGACAATTATACGACAGTTGCCGTAGAACGTACAATTTGCCGTCTTTTGGGCATAGATGGCATTGATGAAAACGGCGTCCCGCTGCCGAATATTCTTGTTGACGAACTTAAAGAAAAAGGTATTTTGAGCGAAGGGGCAATGTTTTTTGTGGGCAATGCAATGCTTGCCACAGGCTTGACTCCTCAACAAATAGCCGAAAAAGTTTCAGTGAACGAACTTGAAATAACCAAACTTCCCGTATATTCTCAATCCGAAATAGAAACGGCATTGAAACCTGTTGTCAATTCAGCCATTGAGCGTATCAACAAACGCAAAGCACGACGAGCATTTTATCTGGAAACAATAGGAGAAGGTTCAAAACCTTATTTGTATGTGATAGTTGCAACAGGCAATATTTATGAAGACACCGTTCAGGCGCAGGCTGCAGCGCGGCAGGGCGCAGATATTATTGCGGTTATTCGTACAACAGGTCAAAGTTTGCTTGATTATGTTCCTTACGGTGCAACAACCGAAGGCTTTGGCGGCACTTATGCAACACAGGAAAATTTTCGCATAATGCGTGCTGCTCTCGATGAAGTGGGCGAAGAAATAGGCAGATACATTCGTTTGTGCAATTATTGTTCGGGACTGTGCATGCCTGAAATTGCGGCAATGGGGGCGCTCGAAGGTCTGGACGTAATGCTTAACGATGCTCTGTATGGAATTTTATTTCGCGACATAAACATGCAGCGAACGCTTATCGACCAGTATTTTTCACGTATTATCAATGGATTTGCGGGAGTGATAATCAATACAGGTGAAGATAATTATCTGACCACAGCAGATGCTTACGAACAGGCTCATACGGTTTTGGCTTCGGACTGTATCAACGAGCAGTTGGCTCTTATCGCAGGGCTGCCCGAACAGCAAATGGGACTTGGACATGCTTTCGAAATGGATCCTCAACTTGAAAACGGCTTCCTTTACGAACTTGCACAAGCCCAAATGACTCGCGAAATATTTCCTGATGCGCCGCTTAAATATATGCCGCCTACAAAATTTATGACAGGAAATATTTTTAAAGGACATATTCAGGATGCGCTTTTTAATATAATAGGAATATGGACAAATCAAGGTTTACAATTACTTGGAATGCCTACCGAAGCAATTCATACACCATTTATGAGCGATCGCTACCTGTCTATCGAAAATGCAAAATACATATTCAATAACATGAAAAATATAGGCGATGAAGTTGAGTTTAAAGAAAACGGCATAATTCAAACCCGTGCCAAAAAAGTTCTTGATGATGCAATAACTTTGCTTGAAACACTTGAAAAAGAAAGCCTGTTTACTGCGCTGGAAAAAGGCATATTTGGCGATGTGAAACGCTTAAAAACAGGAGGCAAAGGATTGGACGGAGTAGTGCAGAAAGGCAAAAAATATTTTAATTCGTTTATCGAATTAATGAAAAATTACAACGTCGGTACAGCCATCTGAAATTAAAATTAGACAGTATTTGTAACAACAGTCGGTTCGGATAATATCCTTTCCGGCTGTTTAATTAAATATGAAAAGATATTTGATTATAGAATTAAGAATAATAACCCTTTCGGGAAATAATTTATAATGTAGCCATCATTGCGAACGTCAGCGAAGCAACCGAAGCAGAACGTCATTGCGAACCCGCAAGGGTGAAGCAACCGAAGCATAGCGGAGTTCGGCGCAGCCAATCCAGAAAGGGCAAAGCCCTTACAGCATTAGCACAGGGCAACGCCCTGTGAATTTATGATACGTTTAATATATTAAGCCCCAACGGGGCGTAAGCAAAACAACAAGCAAGTTCGTCATTGCGAACCAGCAGCCACCGCAGAACGTCATTGCGAGCGTAGCGAAGCAATCCACTTTCCTGCAATGACGTATTGCGGGTTTGCTTCCTGTGATGGATTATCGAAACGGTTACTGTTTTCGGATTTTAATACTAATTTCGTATCAACTCATTATTGTTATCATTTTCCCAAATATATACATCCGCCGCAACTGTCTGTTTTTGCGCCTGTAACCGCACGTAAGCAGTTTATCTCGCCACGCATGCGCAAAACTCCGAGAAATGCAAAAATGATGGCTTCCTTAAAATCTATTGTCTGCGAATCGGGGATTATGATTTTTCGAGTTTTTGCAGCATTAAGGCGTTCTATCAAAAAAACATTACGTGCGCCGCCGCCTGTTACAAGCAAAGTTTTTATATTTTGTTTATGTAAAACTGTTTCCAGTTGCATGGCTATGTGTTCGGTAACAGTGCGAAGCGTATCGTAAACCGAAATCTCGGCAGAATCAATATATGGTTGAAAAACAGTATCAAACCATTCTTTACCTAAGGATTTTGCTCCTTCCTTTTTATAAAAATCAATATTGTTAAGTATATTCAAAAGATTGGTGTTTATGTTGCCTTTGCGGGCATTTTCGCCATCTTTATCATAAGGCAGATTTATTTTATTTGCAAGATAATTCAGAGCCATGTTGCAAGGTGAAACATCAAAGGCAGTTCGTATGCCGTTCAAACGAAACGAGATATTTGAAATTCCGCCGAGATTCAGGCAAGCGTCATACTGTTCAAAAAGCAATTCATCTCCAATCGGAACAAGCGGTGCGCCCTGTCCGCCGAGAGCGACATCTGTTGTGCGGAAATCGCAAACGGTTGTAATTTCGGTATAAGCTGCAATGGTTGCTCCGCTTCCGATTTGCGAAGTCAATCCTATCTGCGGCTGATGAAAAGTTGTGTGTCCGTGCGACGCAATAAAATCAGGACTGATGCTTTGAGTCGCTAAAAAAGCATTTATCTGTTCTCCTGTGAATTTGCCCAAGTCAACATCAAGTTTCACAAATTCGTATGCCGAAAGTTCTATTGATTTGTCGAGTTTTGCACGCAAATATTCAGGATATTCTATTGTTGCGGCGGCAATAACCTTATAATTCCATTTTGTGGTTTTAACAAAATGACATAAAGCCAGATCCAAACCATCGAGCGAAGTTCCCGACATTAAACCAAGTGCGTAATATTCATTTTTCATTTTTTCAATATTGATATTATTATAAAAAGACTTTTGCAAATGTATGAAATATTTTTTATTTACATTAAAGTTGAATATCTGATTTAGATATAAGATAAAAAATAAAAAAATCATATAAAAAGATTTATTTCAAATCTGTTTACAGCGATTTTTTTTAAGACCTTAAAGTATGCCGATTTCAACGGCAGGAATTATCATGTAAAATAAAGCATCATACGGCGAAGTATTCGGTACATGTACCAGAGTGTTCGGTACATGTACCAGAGTGTTCGGTACACGTACCAGAGTGTTCGGTACACGTACCAGAGTGTTCGGTACACGTACCAGAGTGTTCGGTACACGTACCAGAGTATTCGGTACATGTAACGCGAACTTTGGGACAT
>JAIRRX010000103.1 GCA_031255755.1 Prevotellaceae bacterium
AATACAAGAAATGTTCAAAATCATATTTATTTTATATCTTTGTAAAACATAATTTTTTTCTATATGATAAATAACAGTCAAATTAAACAACTTGCCATCAACACAATATTAACTGAGGCTGATGCTGTGCGTAAATTATCGGAATTTATTGATAACGATTTTATTGAAACCGTAAAATTTATTCATAACATGAAAGGTCGTGTTATTGTTACAGGCATCGGTAAAAGTGCAAATATTGCAACAAAAATAGTTGCTACGCTTAATTCTACTGGTACTCCGTCAATCTTTATGCACGCCGCTGATGCTATTCATGGCGATCTTGGCATTATTCAACCTGACGATGTTGTAATATGTTTGTCAAAAAGCGGAAATACGGCTGAAATAAAACTGCTGATTCCTCTGATACAAAAAATGGGAAATAAAATAATCGCTCTGGTGTCGAATATCAATTCATATCTGGCTCAACAAGCCGACTTTATATTACAGGCTACGGTTGCAGAAGAGGCTTGTCCGAATAATCTTGCTCCCACATCAAGTACAACTGCTCAACTTGTGATGGGAGATGCTTTGGCTATATGTCTTTTAAAAATGCGCGGTTTTTCTGCCGATGATTTTGCTCGTGTACATCCCGGAGGTTCGCTGGGCAAAAAATTATATACACGAGTTGGCGACATTATGAGTAAAGCCAAACCGCAAGTGAAAAATACGGATACAATACGCGATGTGATTATAGAAATTTCATCGAATTATCTTGGCTCAACAGCCGTTGTAAACAATTTTGGGAAAATAATAGGAATTATTACGGATGGTGATTTGCGCCGAATGTTACAACGCGAACTTGATATAAAAACTATTAAAGCTCATGATATTATGAGCCTTAATCCTAAAACAGTAGAAAGCGACGAACTTGCATTCAAAGCATTTGCGACAATGGAAAAAAACAAAATAACACAATTGCTTGTAACTCACGGTTATGAATATGTCGGCGTAATTCACATACATGATATTTTACGTGAAGGAATCGTGTGATTTTCTTTCTATTTGCAAAGGTTTATAGATATTAAATTTAATTACATTACAAATAAAAGATTTTATTCTTTCCAAATAAACGCACCTTTATTGCCTACATAATGATGATTTATGTTTCGGTTTTCGGCTTCGGCTATCCAGCGGCGAGCTTGCCATGTCTGCATTGACGAATCTATTATCAACATTTCAGGATGATAATTATTCAAAATTTGCTGAATCCTGTTTCCTAAATATTTGTTTACAATCAAAAAATCAACTTTCAAAGGTTTTTGAGATTGAAAAAAATCATTGTCAGTTGCTATTTTTATAGATTTGTTACCAAACCAGATAATGCCTTTATGTGATTTTATTATGTCGGATGTTTTAATATTCTCGGAAATTGCGAACGTTTCTGCATTTTTTATTCCAAGTTTTACAAAGTGGTTTTTTGTGTTGAAATTAAAATTATCTGTTATATTTTCGCTGTCACGCAGATTTATTGAATTTTGTCCATCAACAAAACTTATGAACGATGAATTTCTTGTGTTATAAACCGTCATTTGTCGCTGATTTTGTTGTTCAACTTTATCAAAAGAATTTATTCCGCAAAATGCTACGAAACAGCAAAATATTACAATTAACGCTTTTTTGTTTCTAAATTCGATATAAAATGCTAAAAAAATAAAAGCGGCAACAATAACAATAACTTGCGATATGTTTAAGCAAAGATTTTCGGAAAGCGAATACGGCAACATTTCAATATTTTTTGTAATACTGTTTGCAAATGTAACGGATATGTCCAAAAACTTTCCAGCCAGTGTTCCAATCACCGGAATCGGCGATAAAATAAGCGTTGCTGCAACAGTAAACATTATAAGCGTAATAAGAGGAATTATCAAAACGTTTGTGATAAGAAAATAATTCGGAAATGTGTGAAAATAAAAGACTGTTATCGGCGAAGTTCCTATTTGTGCGGCTATCGAAACCGTAGCAAGAGCAAAAATGTATTTTAGAATTTTGTTACGTATGTAGATTGTTTTGTTCAGCAATGGTTGAAAATAAACTATTGCGATAACAGAACAGTATGATAATTGAAAACCTACTTCAAAAATATTGTAGGGATTTATAATCAACAGGAAAAATGCAGATGCTGCCAGTGAATTGTAAATGTTTACCCGTTTCCCAAATAAATCGGCAAACAAAACAAACGAAAACATCACACAGGCGCGACAAACCGAAGGTGAAAACGCAGCAAGAGCGGCATAAAGCCAAATTCCGAAAAAAACCATTCCGATTCTTATAAATTTTCCAAATCGGCGTTTTTTTACAGCCATCAACAGAAAAACCAAAACCGAATACACCAAACCGACATGCAATCCGCTTACAGCAAGCACGTGCATTGCGCCTGCCACACTGTAAGCGCTGATAATCTCTTCGCTCAGTAAATCTTTGTCGCCGATAATCAAGGCGCGAAGCACAGCAAAATTGTCGCCTTCGATTCCTGCTTTTGCAAAACAGTCAAACATTGTTGTTTGAATATTCAAAATTGCTTGGCGAAACCACAGATTTTCACATCCCGCCTTTTTATAACCGTTTGCCGAAACAAATGCAGTTGTAAAAAGGTTGCGTCTGGCAAGGTAATATGAATAATTAAACTCTTCGGGATTTTTAGGTGGTGAATTTGCAGCAAAAGTTGTATTCAACATCAAAACATCGCCAAGTTTCAAAGTATTGGAAATGCTGTCGACAGGAACATAAACAAGTGTTTTTTCATCAACGCCAATCCAGTTGTTCACGCTGTCGCGATACGCAGTTATTTTAAGAGTAAGTTTGGTAAATCGTGCATTTATATCAGGTTTTTCGATAATTATACTTTTAAAAAATGTTTGTTTGTCAAGTGGTAATGTAGTTTGACGGCAAAGATTTTTCATTATTCCAGAACCAAACAAAAACAGATTGCAAAATATCAACACTCCCCACAACCATCTATATTTGTATGATTTACCAAGTCGAATAAAAAACATTAAAACGAAAAGCAACAAAAAAACAAAAAGAACCGGCAACATGTTAATTGCTTGTTGAAATACCAATTCTTCGGTAACAATACCGCACAAAAACGGAATAAGTAACCTCACAAAAGGCAAACGTCGAATATGTTCAATAAAATTTATCGAATGTTTCAATGCATTTTATTTTTAGATAATGCAAAGTTTGTGTTTTTTTGTGAGTAAACAAAATATAAAGATAAAAAAATACATAATTTTATTTTCATGCCGTATATTTGGGAAACTTATGTATTCAATTTTCAAAAGATGAATAACTGGATAAGTCCATTTTTCAACAGACCCGAAAATATTGATAAAGTATTATATTATTGTATTTTATTATCAAAAACAGGAGCGTTTTTTTGTTTTTTTTCTGTTTTTCTTCGTTTGATTTCTGTTTTGATTAATTCCAGTTCACGTGCTGTTTGCCCTGCTATTGCAGTATTTTCTTCGGCGCGGCGAATAAGATAAGGCAGAACTGTTTTCACTGGCGCATAAGGAATATATTTTGTTACATTATAACCTTCGTGAGCAAGATTATACGAAAGATTATCGCTCATTCCGTACAGTTGGGCAAAAAATATTCGCTTATCATTACGGGCAATATTGTACTTGTCAATAAGATTTGCCAGCACGATATTACTTTGCTCGTTGTGAGTTCCCGAAAACATTTCAAATTTGTCAATATGTTCGATAACATAATGCAGTCCGCTGTTATAATTTTCATCGGTTGCCTCTTTGGTTGCACAAATCGGGTCGGGATAACCGAATTGTTTTGCACGTTCGCGCTCTTTTTCCATATATGCTCCGCGAACAAACTTCATTCCTATAATATAATCATTTTTTATAGCATCATTGTAAAGTTTTTCCAGATATGACAAGCGGTCGTGTCGATACATTTGAAGCGTTGTAAAAACTATTGCACGTTGTTTATTAAATTTACGCATCATGTCTTCGGTCAATTCATCTATTGCATCTTGAAAGCAATAATCTTCGGCATCAACCAAAATGCGCACATCGTTATCATAAGCGCGTCTGCATAATGTTTCAAATTTTTGTATGTATTCGTCATACTGTTTTTGTTCTTCATCGCTAAGTTGTATTTTTGCCGATGCTTTTTCAAGAACCTTATCGGTAACAAGCGCAGTTGGTTTGAACACAGTGTAGGCAACATTATCATTACCTTTTGCATATTCTATCGAACGCATAAATTCGTCAAAAGTTTGTTGAATATCTTTGGCGCTTTCGCCGCCTTCTGCGGAATAGTCAAATATTGAAAGTATATTATATTTCATGAGTTGCTGTGCCAGAGGAGTACATTTGTTTAATGTTTCACCTCCAACAAACTGTTTGTAAATAGTCGGTTTCAACAGCCAGCCGACAGGAAGTTTAAGTTTGCGCGTAATATAAACAAAAACTTTTCCCAACTTTACAACCCATTGGTATTTTATTGCATTAAAAAGAAATTTTGCACGGCGTAAATCGGCATTGGTTTTTGCTTCAAAAGCAATTTGAGTGTTTGTAAAATCTATCATATCTGTTTTTTGAGGTTTTATATAAATTTATTTGTTATTATCCGAAATATTCAAAATCAATTTCTTTTGTATCATCAAATTCTGTGATTTGTTGTTTGTCGCATTTATAAACCTGAGCGGGATATTTTTTCAATAAAGGATGATTATGGGTTGCCATTATTATGGTTATACCGAATTTGCTGTTCAGTTCAAAAAGAATTTCCATTATTTTGTCGGATGTTTCGGGGTCGAGATTTCCTGTCGGCTCATCAGCAAGCAAAAGTACAGGATTATTGAGTAATGCACGGGCTATGGCTACACGCTGCTGTTCTCCTCCCGAAAGTTGATGCGGCATTTTAAACATTTGCTCTTTTAATTCCACACTGTCAAGCGCTTCGATTATACGTTCTTTTATTTTTTTTCTGTCTTTCCAGTCGGTTGCACGCAATACGAAAGCAAGATTTTCAAAGACGTTTCTGTCGGTAAGCAATTTAAAATCCTGAAAAACAATTCCCAGTTTGCGTCTCAGCAAATGAACGGATTTTGATTTCAAAGTTTTTAAATTAAAGCCCGCAACCTGTGCTGTTGAGGCTTGCTTTACAGGTATTTCTCCGTTTATTGCGCGTATCAAACTTGTTTTTCCGCTTCCTACACGTCCTATGATATAAATAAAATCGCCGGAATTTATTTTCAAATTTACATCTTGCAGTACATGAATTCCATCGTGGGATATATTTGCATTTTCAAAGTTTATGATAATTTTATCTTCCATAAATTTACTTCTCTTTACGAAAAACAAAGGTAATAAAATTTAAAAATAAATTTACATACTTACATAACAAAAATCAACAAAATATTTTTCTGTCGAAAATTTTTACTGTTTTGAACACATCGCAAACCTTAGTTTAAAAAGTATATAATGAACATTCTCCTTCTATACCATATTTATAATGTTTCATAATTATTATTTTTTACGGATTCAAAAAGAAAATTATTTTTCGGATATTTTTTGCATAATCACATTTTTATTATCTTTGTCGAAATTTAATAAGGGGTGCCTTAATATTACGGGCTGAGATTATACCCATTTTACCTGATTCGGATAATGCCGACGTAGGGAAGATAGAAAAGAATCCCCTTTTCTGTATTAATCAAATAAATAGAAAAGATGAAAAAGATTGTTATTACAATGTTTGTGTTTTGCTCTGTATTTGCACGGGCATATTCACAGGAAAGCGACACGATGCGGGTTATTGAACTTGATGAAATTCAGGTAACCGCTACACGTGCCGAAAGCAGAACTCCAGTTACACATTCGCTTGTAACCAAGAGTCAGATTGAAAGTTCAAACTACGGACAGGACATTCCGTTCATTCTCACGCTTATGCCGTCAACAGTTGCTACTTCTGATGCAGGCGCAGGAATAGGCGCAACAGGTATTCGTATTCGCGGCGTTGACCCTACGCGCATAAATGTAACTACAAACAGTATTCCAATGAACGATGCCGAAAGTCATTCGGTGTTTTGGGTTAATATGCCCGATTTGGTCTCGTCTCTTGCTGATATTCAAATACAGCGCGGCGCAGGTTCATCAACAAACGGAGCGGGAGCGTTCGGTGCAAGCATAAATATGCAGACGGAATCGCTGAGTTACGAACCTTACGGACAAGTTTCTATCTCTGGCGGCTCGTATAATACGCATCGTGAAACCGTTAAACTTGGAACAGGAATGTTGAATAATCATTTTGCATTTAGCGCACGCCTGTCAAATATCAATTCGGATGGATATATTTCCAGAGCCTCGTCGAAACTGCAGTCATTTTTTGCACAGGGCGCATATTATGGAAACGGTGCAGTTGTTAAGTTTATAACTTTCGGCGGAAAAGAAGAAACATATCACGCATGGGATGGCATTGATGCCGAAACAATGAAAATAAACAGACGGTATAATCCGTGTGGCGAAATGCAGGATGAAAACGGAGATGTCGTAGGTTTTTATAAAAATCAAACCGACAACTATATTCAATACAATTACCAACTTTTGTACAATCAACGTTTGAGCAATAAATGGAATTTCAACGTAACTCTTCATTACACGCGAGGCGACGGTTATTACGAAGAATATAAAAACAACAGAACACTTGTTGAATACGGATTACAACCATTTATTATTGATGGAGAAACGATAAATAAATCAAATCTTATACGTCAAAAGCAAATGTACAATGATTTTTACGGAGGGATTTTTTCACTGAATTACAGAACACAAAAAATATCGGCATCGATGGGAGGCGGCATCAATAAATACACAGGCGATCACTGGGGAAATGTAACATGGGTAAAAAACTATATTGGAAATCTTGATGCAAACCATGAATATTACCGAAATTCTACCGACAAGGCAGATGCTAATATCTTTATCAAAACAAATTACGAAATATATAAAAACATCAGTCTTTATGCCGATTTGCAGTATCGCCGCATAACTCACGTAATAAACGGCGAAAATGATAACTGGGACTGGATAAACGAAAAAATGCAGAGTTTAAAGGTTGATAATACATATAATTTTTTCAATCCTAAATTCGGTTTTCATTATCAAATAAACAAAAAAAATGAGGCTTATGTTTCGCTTGCTGTTGCCAATAAAGAGCCTACGCGAAATAATTTTACCGATGCAAAATTTGATGCAGCGCCGAAATCCGAAAGACTTTATGATTACGAACTTGGTTATAATTTCAACAGTAACAGGATTAATTTCGGCGCAACATTATATTACATGAATTATAAAAATCAACTTGTGCTTACGGGCGAAACAAACGATATTGGCGAAGCGTTGACGGATAATGTTGCAAAAAGTTACCGTTCGGGAATTGAACTAATGCTTGGATTGAAACTTACGGACTGGCTGCACTGGAACGCAAACGCAACTTTTAGCCGAAACATAATCAAAGATTATACCGAATATCTTGACGATTATGATGAACACTGGAATGCGCTTTATACTCAAACTGCAAATTACATGTCATCAACCGACATTGCTTATTCTCCCGCTGTTATTGCCGGTTCGCTTGTATCGTTCAGATTTGGAAGTTTTAATGCGGCGTTACAGTCAATTTATGTGAGCAAGCAGTATGTTACCAATTCAAAACAGGATGATTTGAAACTTGATTCGTATTTTATTAATAATGTCAGGGTTGATTACACTTTGCGAACCAAATCATTCGGTACATTTAATCTGGGAGTTGCCGTAAACAATATATTAAATAAAAAGTATTGCAGCAATGGGTGGGGAAGCAGTTCATACATCAATGATAATGATGGAAATGTGCTGTATCGTTCCAATTATATGGGATATTTTCCGCAGGCAACATGTAATTTTATGATAAACATATCCGTACAATTTTAATTAAATTTCAATGGAACTTAAAATAATACTCCAAATAACAGGTGTGGCATTAGGTTTGCTGTATCTGTATTTTGAATACAAAGCAAATATTTGTTTATGGATTGTAGGGATGATTATGCCTGTTGTTC
This sequence comes from Prevotellaceae bacterium, assembly GCA_031255755.1. Taxonomy (GTDB): domain Bacteria; phylum Bacteroidota; class Bacteroidia; order Bacteroidales; family UBA932; genus JAIRKV01. The sequence continues at coordinate 8,105 of JAIRRX010000103.1, forward strand.
ACGGATTTCTTTATTTCAAACAGGGTTTGTATGCTGATATGGGAATGAATGTTTATTATATTCTGGCAGGAATTTACGGCTGGATTGTATGGAACAGTCATAAGCCCGAAAGCAAAAAGACATATAACATAGGCAGAACGCCTTTGAGGATATGGCTGCATCTTGTCTGCATATTTGTGGCTGTTGATATTTTGATAACATATATTTTAATCGGATATACAGACAGTAACGTACCGTATGCCGATGCGTTTACAACTTCATTGAGTATTATTGCAATGTGGATGCTTTCGCGCAAATATGTTGAACAGTGGCTTGTATGGCTTGTAGTTGATGTAATAACATGCTGTTTGTATATTTATAAAGACATTCCTGTTACGGCATCGCTTTATGCTTTGTATTCATGTTTGGCAGTTGCAGGTTATCTGCGCTGGCTAAAAATAATGAACGGCAAACAAACTATGCAAACCGGACAATAATTCAAACTGATAAAAAACGCTGTTGCACGGCAGGATGCTTCGTCATGATAAATCACTGACTTTTCAGGATTTCTTCTATTGTCTGCAATAATGTTAAGGATTCTTCTATGGTTTTTATATTTTGAACCGTCAGGGAAAGTTTTTTACTGTGTTCTTTCATTTTAAATTTTTGAGGATGTAACTGTACATATTGAAGAATTTTGGTGAATTTTTGCGTTTGATAATATGCGCTCATTTGATTTGAAATAAAATATGCTATCATTATTTTATTTCTTATTATTATTCGTTCAAAACCAAGTTTTATCGCCACGTGCCTCAAACGAACTATATTAAACAGATGTTCGGTTGACGAAGGAATTTCGCCGAATCTGTCTGTCATTTTTTTGCGAAATTCAATCAGGTCGTTTTCATTGTCAATATTATTCAAATCTCTGTACAGTTTGATTTTTTCGGATGTATTGCTTACATATTCATCGGGTAAAACCGCATCAATATCAGTATCAATATAACAATCCGAAATAAAGGCGACATCGGCATCTGGTGTTTGTTTCTGTACATCGGCGTTCGACAGTGCGGTATCGAATTTTAGTTCGGCAAGCGCTTCGTTCAAAATCCGCTGATATGTTTCAAAACCAATATCTGCAATAAACCCGCTCTGTTCACCTCCGAGCAGATTTCCCGCTCCGCGAATATCCAAATCCTGCATTGAAATATTAAATCCCGACCCTAAATCCGAAAATTCTTCAATGGCTTTCAGTCGGCGTCTGGCATCGGTTGTAAGTGATATTGGCGGCGGAGCGAGTAAATAACAGAACGCCTTTTTATTGGAACGTCCTACGCGCCCGCGCAACTGATGCAAATCACTCAATCCGAAATTTTGAGCATGGTCGATAATAATAGTATTGGCGTTTGGTATATCAAGTCCGGATTCGATTATTGTTGTTGTGATTAAAACATCGTATTTGCCGTCCATAAATCCCAGCATTATTTCTTCGAGTTCTTTTGCTTTCAACTGTCCGTGTCCCACTGCTATTCTGGCTTTGGGGCAAAGTTTTGCAATCATGTCATATATCCGATTTATATCATCTATACGGTTATGAACAAAAAAAACCTGTCCGCTGCGTTCCAGTTCGTAATTTATTGCATCTTTTATTGTTTCGCTGTTAAACAAAAGAACTTCGGTAACAACAGGATGTCGATTTGGCGGCGGCGTGTTGATAATTGACAAATCACGCGCTCCCATCAATGAAAACTGCAAAGTGCGAGGAATAGGCGTTGCCGTCATTGTAAGCGTATCAATATTCAACTTGAGTTGACGAAGTTTTTCTTTTGCTCCTACGCCGAATTTTTGTTCTTCATCAATAACAAGCAGCCCCAAATCTTTGAATTTGATATTTTTCCCAAGCAGTTTATGTGTTCCTATAATAATGTCGGTAGAGCCGTTTTCGATATTTTTCAATGTTTCGGCTTGTTGTTTTGATGTTTTCAACCGATTGAGGAAATCAATCTTTACAGGAAAATCATGTAATCGCTCGCTGAATGTTTTGTGATGCTGAAGAGCCAGTATTGTTGTAGGCACAAGAACGGCAGTCTGTTTTCCATCAACTGCGGCTTTGAATGCTGCGCGAATGGCAATTTCCGTTTTTCCGAAACCTACATCGCCGCAAATAAGTCTGTCCATTGGATTTGGCAATTCCATGTCTTCTTTCACAGCCTGTGATGCTTTTAACTGGTCGGGCGTGTCTTCGTAAACGAAAGATGCTTCAAGTTCGTGTTGCATGTATGTATCTCCGCTGAAAGCAAAACCCTTTGACGCCTTTCGTTCTGCATACAGCAGGATAAGTTCGTGTGCAATATCTTTAATTTTCTTTTTGGTATTTTGTTTCAGCCGTTGCCAGTCGCCGTTGCCAAGTTTGTATATTTTTGGAGGTTCGCTGTCTTTGCTTTTGAATTTGGAAATTCGATGCAATCCGTGAATATTTACAAAAAGCACGTCATTGTCGCGATAAACAATCTTGATGGCTTCCTGTATTTTTCCGTTTATTTGCTGTTTTACAAGTCCGCCGAAAATTCCCACTCCATGATCAATATGAACAACATAATCGCCGATTTGCAGTTTGTTTAATTCCTGTATATTCAGAATTTCGCCCTTGTCAAGCAAGCCGTGAATTTTGAAACGATGATAACGTTGAAATATTTGATGGTCGGTATAAAACGAAATTTTGGAAACATGGTCTGTAAAACCTTCGTGAATTGAAATATTTACGCTTTCAAATGAAGTGTTGTTTTCTGTTTCGTTGGATTCCATTATTTGCTGCAACCTTTCGCTCTGAACGATATTGTCGAATAATATAACCGTTGTATAGCCGTTTTCCTGATTTTCTCTTATATTTTTGAAAAGCAGGTCAAAATTCTTGTTGAAATTCGGTTGTGAAGACGTTTCAAATTCAATACAGTTAGTCTTATTCAATATTTTTGTTGATGAAAATAAAAGTTTCCTGAATTTTTCGGTTTGTTTTTCAAAAATTTCTTCTGATATAAAGTTATGATTTTTCAGTTTAAATGTTTCCGCCGTTTTTCCTGTGCAAAAGTCGTAATCATCAAACCATAAACATGCAGATTCATCAATAAAATCAAATATTGAACAATTTTTTGTGTTTTGATTTAAATCGGATACAATTTCTATTTCGCTTATATTTTCAATCGAAAGTTGGGTATCAAGGTCGAATATGCGAATGGATTCTATTTCATCTCCAAAAAAATCAATACGGTAAGGCTTGTTAGCCGAATACGAAAAAACATCAATAATACTGCCGCGTACCGAATACTGTCCGGGTTCAAACACAAAATCGGTTCGTTCAAACCTGTAAACAGTGAGCATTTCAATAACAAAATCATAACCCGGATTATCGTTTATTTTAAGCGACAAAGTGTTTTTATCAAGTTCATCGCGCGAAACAACTTTTTCGGTCAAGCCTTCGGGATACGTTACAAGACAAATATTTTGCGCATTGCAATCTTTGAGCATGTTCAAACATTTTGTTCGTTGTACCATATTTGATGTTTCAACGGTTTCATCCTGCACGTTGCGCTTAAATGATGATGGAAAAAACAAAATATTTTCATCATTCGTAAGATTGTACAAATCGTTGTAAAAATAAGACGCCGTTTCCTTATCCGACAGTACAAAAATGTTTGTATTACCGTTATTTTTGAAAAAACACGCCGACAGTACCGATTTTGCAGAACCTGCCAAACCTTTCAATACAATAGCATTTTGTTTTCCGTATTTGATTTCGGAAAGTAACGACATGTATCCATCCTGATTAGCAAAGTTAGCTGTTAACTTTTCCACAATTTATTATTTGAATCACAAAGATAACAAAAAGTTGTAAAACTGATTTGTTTGTCCCGTTATCTGCAATCATTGCAAATCACATAGCGCAGCCAATCCGAAAAGGGCGAAGCCCTTACATCAATAGCGCAGGGCAACGCCCTGTGAAAAGAACAAAAGGCAAAATTAGCCCTGAAAGGGCGTAAGCAAAAAAATAAAGATTAATAATAATGAAGAAAGAAAACAAACAAGCTGTCATTGCGAACCCCTAAGGGTGAAGCAATCCAGTAATTAATAGTGAGCGTCTGGATTGGCTAACGCCGAACTCCGCTGCGCTTCGGTTGCTTCCTGTTTCGCTTCGCTCGCAGTTCGCAATGACGAAATACTGTTGCAACGTTACTCGCAATGACGATGATTATTAAATTGTTTTCCCAAAAAAGGCTATTATTGATAAACTTTACAAATTGCACGCTTTGGCGGATTTTTGTATTTTAATTTTAAAATTTACCTTTGTCTTATGACACAGGATGAAATTTTACATGCATTATCAAAACTTGGCGATAATTTAAACGAATGGCTGCATAACAAAAATGTGAAGATGAAACCGAAAAATGCAGTCGAGCTTGCAATTTTTGAAAATGAATGGTTTACGGTTGAAAATATCAGGCAAATGATTTCTTCAATATCACAACAAATGCTTGATGCCGAAAAATTGAACAACTGGATACGACGATACGAAACACCCCAAAAGCCGCCAAAACGTGTTGGAATAATCGCGGCAGGAAATATCCCATTAGTTTTTTTTCATGACTTTATCTGTGTTTTGGTTTCAAAAAACATTGCCGTTGTTAAATTTTCATCCAAAGATAAAATATTGTCAGAAAGCATAATAAATATGCTTGTCGAAATAGAGCCGCGACTTGAAAATTATATAGAAATTACCGAAAACAGACACTTTGCTGTCGATGCCGTAATTGCAACTGGAAACGACAATACTGTCAAATTTTTTAAAGAAAGTTTTGGCGAAATTCCTCATGTTTTTCGCAAAAATAGAACAAGCGCGGCTATTCTCAATGGCAACGAAACGTCAGATGAACTTGAACTTTTATGTAATGATATTTTTTCGTTTTTCGGATTGGGATGCCGTAACGTATCGAAATTATTTGTTCCGGATAATTATGATTTTGCATCGCTTGTCAAAGCGTCAAAAAGATTTTCGCATATTAAAAATCACAAACCTTACGAAAACGCATATATTTACAATAAAGCGCTGTTAACAGTAACCGAAAAACCTTTTATAGATAATGATTTTTGGCTGCTTACCGAAAATTTTGAAATTTTTTCGCCTGTTTCTGTCATTTATTACGAAAAATATATTAATTTAGAGTCGTTAAAAAAAATGCTTTCGGATAAAACGGAACATATTCAATGTATTGTAAACGGCAATGTTGATTTTGGAAAATCGCAGCAACCTCAACTATTTGATTATGCCGATGGCGTTGATATAATGGATTTTTTGTTAAAGCAAATATAAAATAAGATGGCAATTTATAAATACAAGTTAACAATTAACGGCAACAAAAATTTTGCCCGTGAATGTGAAATCGAAGACGATTCCACACTTTACGATTTACACCGTTATATACAAAATGAGTTGGATTTTGACGATGCTCAACTTGCCGTATTTTTCATATCAAGTCCACAGTGGGAACGAATAACATCAATTCCAATTTTTGATTTGGGCAATGGCTCGATGGATTCGGTTGTAATAGGCGATTTGGTTAATGATGAAAAAAATAATTTGCTGTATGTTTTTGATATGTATAACAACCGACAGTTGCAAATTGAATTTATGTCGGAAGTTGAATATACGCAAAGAGTTAGTTATCCTCGAACCGTTGCTGGTAAAGGAAATTCGCCAAATCAGTTTTCGGAAAACATGCCTGCAACCGAAATATACGGTGATGACGACTTTTCTGATTTTGAACACGACGAATTTGATACGTTTTCCGACACAGATGACATGTAAATTTTACATAAGCAAATCACTAAATACCAAACACAATCAACATTTTGCTGTAGAATGAAACGACTTATTGTTTTACTTGGCGCCACAGGAGTCGGGAAAACCGATTTAAGCATACGGCTTGCACAATATCTGCAATCTCCGATTATATCTTCCGATTCGCGCCAGATTTATTGCGAAATGACAATAGGAACAGCCGTTCCAGATGAAGAACAACTTAATGCGGTACAACATTATTTTATCAAATCGCGCTCTATTTTCGATGACTATACCGCAGGAAAATTTGAAATCGATGCTGTGAATTTAATCGACAGCCTGTTTCAACAGCATGAGCAACTTTTGATGGTTGGTGGTTCTGGTTTGTATATTGATGCCGTTTGCAGAGGAATAGATGCAATTCCTGCAACCGAAAACTGGATGAGGCAAAAAATAATAGAACGTTATAAAAACGAAGGTATAGAATCTTTACGCTTTGAACTCAAACGGCTTGATGCTGAAATTTATAATCATATTGATATAAAAAATCCTCAACGTGTGATGCGCGCTCTCGAAGTCTGCCTGACTTCCGGCAAACCGTATTCCGAATTAAAACAGAATTTTGTCAAAACACGTAATTTTGATATTTTGAAAATAGGATTGCAACTAAACCGCAATGAACTGTATGACAGAATAAATCGCAGAGTTGACAAAATGTTTGAACATGGTTTGCTTGATGAAGCAAAACAACTTTACAGTCATCGAAATGTAAATGCCTTAAAAACCGTTGGATATAAAGAAATTTTTGAACATCTTGACGGAAAAATCTCGCTTGACGAAGCAATAAATCTTATAAAACGCAACACACGTCGATATGCCAAACGCCAAATATCATGGTTTGCCCGTTACAGCGACATTAAATGGTTTCAGCCCAATGAATTTGAGAATATTTTAGAATTATTAAAGATGTAATCTAAATCTTTGATGATTTTTATCCTCAATATGAAAAACTGCTGAAGCCTATAAATTCGCGCAATACAGACGTAGGCGGAATGTGTGTCATGTCTTTTATACTTGCTCGACTGAAATAACTTATAAATTTCAACAGTCTAATGGCTTCGGCATATTCGAGTTCGGTTGGAGGAATTTTAAGCAGCAGCGGTTCGACAAGAATACGCAAAACCGAAAGTTCATAAATCAGCGATGAATTAAACATTACATCCGCATTTTCCTGATATGGAAAAATATTTCTGTTTTCGCCGCGTCTGACACTTTGCCAGCGGCGTATTGTATCAAGAGCTGAATATGAACGCGATTGCGCATCTCTTACTATGCGGCGTATCAGGCGATTATCGGTTGTAGGAATACGATTGCTACTGTCAAGCGCTATTGATGTCAAAGCCGAAGCATAAATTCCGAATTTTCGTTTACTGTCTATATGTTCGGTAAGTTCGGGATTCAGTGCGTGAATACCTTCGATTATCAAAATATCTTTTTCTCCTACCATAAGATTTTCATTATCATAATAACGCTTGCCTGTGTGGAATGAAAATTTGGGAATTAAAACGGCTTTTTCTTCAAGCAGGATGTTGAGATGTTCATTAAGCAGTTTCAAATCAAGCGCATGTATTGACTCAAAATCATATTCGCCTTTCTCGTCTTTTGGAGTAAATTCTCTGTCAACAAAATAATTATCAAGCGAAATGATTACGGGATTCAGTCCTGCAACTTTCAACTGTATTGCAATGCGTTTTGCGGTAGTAGTTTTTCCGCTTGACGAAGGACCTGCTATCAATATTATTTTTACATCTTTTCGCTGTGAAATCATATCGGCGATAGCAGCATATTTTTTTTCGTGCAAAGCCTCGTTCACTTTTATAAGTTCGCCGAATCTGTCCTGTTCTATTTCATCATTGATACGTCCTACGCTGTGTGCGCCCAAAATTATGTTCCATTCTCTGTGTTCCTGAAAAATTTCAAACATTTTATTTTGTACGACAATATTTTCAAGTTTATCAGGTTCATCGGCTCGTGGAAACATCAGCAGCAAACCTTTGTAATAACTGAAAAGTCCGAATGTTTTCAAAAATCCTGTTGATGGCAGCAAAGGTCCGTAATAATGGTCTGCATAACCGTCAAGAAAATACACCGATGTATAAAATCGCGGACGTGTTTTGAGCAGTAAAACTTTTTCATGAAAACCGTTTGTTTCAAACAGTTTTATTGCATCTTCTGTTGGAATTTTTTTCTTTATGATAGGAATATTTTCGGCAACAAGTTTGCGCATGTGCTGTTCGAGTTTATTTATCTGTGTAATTGTAAGTTCTTCGCCGCCGTTGCTGACTTCGCAATATAAACCTTTTGAAACCGAATGCTGTACCGTAAGAGTATGTTTTGGAAAAATATCTTTCAACGCTTTTTGCAGCAAAAACGTGAGCGTACGCTGATATACGCGCATCCCGTCTGGATTTGAAATATCAATAAATTCAACTGTAACGGGAGTATAAATTTCGTATGAAAGTTCTTTCAATTTATTATTTACGTATGCACTAAGCGTTTGTGAGCCGAGTTTTATTTGCTGGTCGTCTGCAACATCGAGCAGAGTTGTACCGGGCAAATATGATTTTCGCTGCTGACTGTTTTTGCAAAATACTTCTATTTCGTTCATGATTTTTCCTTACAAATATGTTTTGACAAAGATATAAAAAAGATGCAAACCGTAACAGTTAATTTTACGAAAAATATTTATAATAATTTAATTATTAAGATATTAAATAGTTACAAGTATTTTTTCAATTTCAATAACATACCTTTCATACAGAGAATATTGGTTGAAATATATGCCTGATGTGTTTTCTTTAAGACTAAAACCCAATCTATTAAGTAATATTTTAAGATTCAAGATAACTTTAAGGGTTTATTTTTAAAATTTTTGAGCAAAAATAGATATATCTCAAATTGTACCTAAATTCACACTCTTTTATGTGTAAATAAAAGTTATGTTTGTGTACGCCTCTGAATTTGGCTAACCTGACTTTACACAGTCCCCAAAAGTTTTCAATACCATTAATATGGTTTTGTCCAACAGCAAATCCATTCTCGACGTGTTTGACCCTGTAATGCCTTTTATATCCATAATCTGCCAGCCCATCGTAAGTTTTAATCGGTATAAATGACCGCTCCACGCTCTGCTTTTCCCTTTATAATGGGCATTAACTCGCTCATTGCACAGTTTTTGACGATTTGTGTGCAAATTTTATCGCCTCGAATACGTCTTATCCAAAATAACTTTCATCAATCTCTATTTTCTCATTTTCAAACGGACTTTCTGTTTCACAAATCTCGGCTATTCGCTCACGGAAAATGCCGTAAAGTTTGTTGACTGTCGGGCGAGAAATCTTTGTCAATTAAGCCACTTTCTTATCTTTAATATCGACACTAAAATATTTAATTATCGCTCGCGTTTTGTGTTCCGAAATGTGCGCACCAAAAATATATTTATTCTTCATTGATTCTAAATAACTTGCAAAAATAATTTTCCCTTAAAGTTATCTTGAACCTAAATTTATTATGTTCTAATATCGGTAATTATTTGTAATATTGCATCGTATTAACAGACAAATAATATTCAATAATGATACGTTAGAAACCGAAAAGATAAAATGAACAGTGAGAAAAACAAAATATCGAATATAAAACAGCAGTCATTTGACAAAATAGAAATAATGGCGCCGGCAGGTAATTTTGAATGTTTAACGGCTGCAATTCAGGGAGGAGCAAATTCCGTTTATTTTGGAGTTGAAAATCTGAATATGCGTTCAAAATCTGCAAATAACTTCAAAATCAGTCAACTTGCCGAAATTGCCGAAGTATGTAAAAACAGTAAGGTAAAGTCCTATCTTACGCTGAACGTTGTAATGTACGATGACGATTTGAGCGACATGCGCAAAATTATTGAAGAAGCGAAAAAAGCTGGAATAGATGCCGTAATTGCTTCCGACCAAGCCGTGATTAACTGCGCACATGAACATGATGTTAAAGTTCACATATCTACTCAACTGAATATAAGCAATATCGAAGCGCTGAAATTTTATGCGCAATATGTCGATGTCGTTGTGCTTGCACGCGAACTGAATTTGAAACAGGTTGCAGAAATCCATAAACAAATCAACGAACAGCAAATAAAAGGACCAAGCGGAAAACCTGTAAGGCTTGAAATGTTTGCTCACGGAGCGCTTTGCATGTCTATTTCAGGTAAATGTTATTTGAGTCTGCACGAATATAATTTTTCTGCCAATCGAGGAACCTGTTTGCAGACGTGCCGCCGTGCATATACCGTTACCGATAAAGAAACAGGAGCGCAACTCGAAATAGACAACGAATATATAATGTCGCCGAAAGATCTTTGTACCATCGCTTTTCTTGATGAAATGATTGATGCGGGAATTTCGGTTTTTAAAATTGAGGGTCGCGCCCGTTC
>JAIRRX010000076.1 GCA_031255755.1 Prevotellaceae bacterium
TAAATTCCGCAACAACTTGATTTGCTTTCCAAAAATATAATTTGTCTATTTTATAAATAGTAATTATTCGTCACCAAATATCAAATTGTGTATTGCATAATAAAATGCGCATAAGGAAATAAATAGCATTGCCCACTGTATGAACGGCGAATCAAAAAAATGAGCATCCTTCACAAAACCATAATACTTTTCATTAATGCGAAATACAAATCCAGAATCTTCCAAAATAAAATTTTGCATTTTTAATGTTCCGGAAGACAAGTACTGTAGCATTATTGATATTTTTTTACCAAAAATCAAATGCCAACTTCCAAAATAGAATAATGCCCAACCTACTCCAACAAGAATAAGTGAGCATATCATTCTTCCTCCGAATCCTAAAGATTCATCATCTGTTTCTTCTTGATTTTTTTTGTTGGAATTATCAGAACTAACTTCTTTTTTCAACCATTCGTTGCAATGTTTGCATTTTTTTGCTAGGGGTAAAATTTCTTCACCGCAATAGGGGCATTTTTTTAATTCGTCCATTTTTTTCTCATTTTTAATCGGTTAATAATTTTTTTTATTATTTTATTTTTCTTACTCATAAGGCTTTTCAGGTTCCGCCTCGTTTTTAGAATGGCTTTACGACTCCATTGATTGTCCAATCTTAAATTCAATTTGAAATACGCACATAAAAAAAGCGCGGACAAACTCTATGTATATCAGCTTTGTGAGGTCATCCACTACCTAAACTGCCAAATAAAAACTGAGTAATGCCCACGCCGGGAGGGGCGTGAGCGATTAGCATTACTCTTGGCAGTTTTTGAAATTGTGGATATTTCACAAAGCCTGAATACAAGCTAAACGCTTTTTTCAATAAACTTTATAATATGCGTACTGTTTTACTATGTTTTTTAATCCATAAGCATACAATATTTACATTATTAATCGCAAAGGTATTATAAAATTTTTAAAATCACAAAAAAAAAATTAATATTTTTTAAATAAATTTACGGACGAGTAATCAATAATTCATATTTCAAAATACAGCAAAAGATTAAAAAGTAAATATATTGAACCTTACTTTCTGAAAATCACCTTAATAAATTCAATTATCTTTTCTGCATCAAACTTTATTTATGAGTAGAAAACAAGTTTGGAAAACACGGAATTATATTATACAACTGATGTTTTCGTTCTTCACAGTCGATTTTTTTATTTGTAAATTCTTATTTTTTTGATGAGACAATCATCATCTTCAAACCATATAAAATGCCTGTTCATTAAATTTTTATCTAAAAATTTTGTTTTGAACGGTATTTTGGCAATAAAAAATGTAATTATGCAAAAAAACAGCGGATATTTGCATTAACGCACATAACAATATAAGCAAATGAAAATTAATATGTTGCAACAATATAAGATTAATTAAAACTATATTTACAACTAAAATCTTTTTCATATTTACAAAAAAAATCAATCGTTTAATACACAAAACAATATTTTTGATTACTTTTGCACTCCTCTTTTAATTGAGAGGTCTAAACATAATGTCTAACCCATTAATAAAAAACAGAAAATAAATGGAAGATTATCAAGAAAATTTAGTAAATGAGGAACAGTCTGCCGTTGCAGAAGAAACCTCATACGAACAACAAGAAACAACTGAAACAGACGAAACTGTTGTTGAAGAAGAAAAAACAGCAGATACAACCGAATCTGCCGTTGAAATGGAAAGTGAAACAGAAGCGGAAAGCAAAGTTGAAAAAACTGCAAAACACGCTACTGCAAGTAATGCGTCAATTCCTGTTGATCAATTCGACTGGGATAAACTTGAAAAAGAAGATTTGTACGAAGGCAACAAAGGCGAAATTGAAGAAAAATACAATCAAACGCTTTCAAAAGTTGCAGAAAACGAAGTCGTTGAAGGTACTATTGTAGCCATTACAAAACGTGAAGTTATTGTAAATATCGGTTACAAAAGCGAAGGAGTAATAAGCATTACGGAATTTCGTTACAATCCCGATTTGAAAGTCGGCGACAAAATCGAAGTGTATGTTGAAACCGCCGAAGACAAACGCGGACAACTGATTTTATCTCACAAACAGGCGCGTGCATTACGCTCGTGGGACAGAGTAAACGAAGCGCTCGAAAACGATGAAATCATTAAAGGTTATATCAAATGTCGTACCAAAGGCGGCATGATTGTTGACGTATTTGGAATAGAAGCATTTTTGCCGGGTTCGCAAATTGATGTTAAACCTATACGCGATTACGACATGTTTGTAGATAAAACTATGGAATTCAAAGTTGTGAAAATTAATCAGGAATTTCGCAATGTGGTTGTATCGCATAAAGCGCTTATTGAAGCGGAAATTGAAGCTCAAAAGAAAGAAATTATTTCGCATCTCGAAAAAGGTCAGGTACTTGAAGGAATTGTTAAAAATATTACATCATACGGAGTATTTATTGACCTTGGCGGAGTTGACGGACTTATCCATATCACCGACCTGTCGTGGGGACGTGTTACGCATCCGGAAGAAGTAGTTACGCTTGACCAGAAAGTTAACGTTGTTATACTTGATTTCGATAACGATAAAAAACGCATAGCGCTTGGCATAAAACAACTTACTCCACATCCGTGGGATTCGCTTGACCCGAATATACAAGTTGGCGATAAGGTTAAAGGAAAAGTTGTTGTGATGGCAGATTATGGCGCATTTGTAGAAATATCACCCGGAGTTGAAGGGTTGATTCATGTGTCCGAAATGTCGTGGTCGCAGCATCTCAGAAGCGCTCAGGATTTTATGAAAGTCGGCGATGAAGTTGAAGCGGTTATTCTTACAATTGACCGTGACGAACGTAAAATGTCACTCGGCATAAAACAACTGAAATCAGATCCGTGGATTAATATCGAAGAGAAATATGCTGTCGGAACCAAACACGTAGCAAGAGTTCGTAACTTTACAAACTTCGGCATATTTGTTGAAATAGAAGAAGGCGTTGATGGATTGATACATATAAGCGATTTGTCGTGGACAAAGAAAATAAAACATCCTGCCGAATTTACGCAAATAGGCTCAACTATTGATGTTCAAGTTCTTGAAATAGACAAGGAAAATCGCCGTTTAAGTCTTGGGCATAAGCAGTTGGAAGAAAATCCATGGGATGTATTTGAATCACTGTTTACGGTGGACTCAATTCACGAAGGCATAATTACCGACATCAGCGACAAAGGAGCATTAATTTCAATGTCTTACGGAGTTGAAGGTTTTGCGCCTGTGAGAGGACTCAAAAAAGAGGATGGCACTATTGCCAAAGTAGATGAAAAACTTCCTTTCAAAGTTGTTGAATTTTCTAAAACAGCCAAAAAAATCGTTGTTTCGCATACCCGTACATTTGAAGATGAACAGAAAGAAGCCGAAGCAAAAGAAAAAGCAACAAACGAAAATTCAACAAAAGATGCACTTAAACGAGTACAGTCTTCGATTGAAAAAACAACGCTCGGCGATGTTGAAGCATTAGCAGCTTTGAAAGATGAAATGATAGAAAATCAAGGCAAATAAACATATTTGTTTGAGGCAAACCGAATAAAACTCAAATATTATAATGAATTTTAAAGTTACAATATTGGGAAGCAGTTCGGCATCGCCAACAACAAACAGATTTCAAACCGCTCATGTAGTAAATATACATGAGCGGCTTTTTTTAATTGACTGCGGCGAAGGCTCACAAATTCAAATGATGCGCAACAATATAAGTCTTGCGCGTATTAATCATATATTTATAACGCATCTGCACGGCGACCATATTTTTGGCTTGTACGGATTATTATCAACATTAAATCTTGATAATAGAAAACATGAAATACACATATACGGATTTAGCATGCTGGAACATATTTTGAATGATTTTCTAAAATACTTCGGAAGCGAATTCAGATATGAAATAATTTTTCATGCCATTAATGTCAGACAGCACAAACTGATATATGAAGATAAAAACATAACCGTAGAAACAATTCCGTTAAAACATCGTGTGCCTTGTTGCGGTTATCTTTTCAGAGAAAAATATCCCGAACTTAACATACGAAAAGAAATGATTAAACGTTACAGACTGTCGCTTGCCGAAATTGCCAGAATAAAAGAAGGTTGCGATTTAATGTACGGAGATGGTTCGATAATTCCAAACAAAGAACTTGCTTATATGCCTTATACTCCGCGTTCTTACGCATTTTGTTCGGATACCGAATACAGCAAAAAAGTTATAAATATTGTAAAAGATGTAGATTTGCTTTATCACGAAGCAACTTTTGCTCACGAACTTTTGAAAATGGCAAAGCAAACAGGACATTCGACAACTGTTCAGGCTGCCGAAATTGCGAAACAAGCCAATGTGAAAAAACTTATTATCGGTCATTTTTCATCACGTTATAAAAATTTAAATCCATTATTAGATGAAGCCCGAAGCGTATTTCCTGAAACATATCTTGCACAGGAAAATGATGTTTTCGACATAGAATTGGAAAAATTCAAATAATAAAAAATTTATTCAGACAATATCGGTGGAAACTGAAGAACAGACAGCCAAAATGCAAATGCGCAACTGGTCAAAGATGTTATTTTTCTATTTTTATTTGAATTATATAAGTTTCCATTTCTGTTTCCTGCTTGGCATATATTATTACTCTGAAAATTTCATCAGCTTGTGTTTTATATAATCCTGCCAAATATATTATTCCGTTGTTCTCAATTTTCTGATTACGTATTTCAAATTCTTTCGGTTTGTAAGTTGCAAAAAAATCCTTAAAAATAACCGTCAGTTGCGACCTGCTGTGAAAATTACTTTTACCCAATATATTACAGTTAACATTGTTGCTAAAACTTGCCGAAAGCATAGTTGCATTGCCTGTTGTAAAATTTTCTTTGATATGCGAAAATAAGTCAGCCTGTGCAAAACTTACAGAAGTTGCAAAAAAAAATACAAGAATTATGTTTGATATTTTCCCCATTAAATATATCTTTACAGTCGTAAAAGTAATAATAATTAATTATTTTATCAGCAAAAATAATGCCAAAACATAATGGAATATTGATTTTTTTGTAAAAGTATATAATGAAAATAACATTAACAATTGTAGGAAAAACAAATTTTGACTGGGTAACGCAGGCAGTTGAAATGTATTCTAAACGAATAAAAAAGTATATAAATTTCGATATAAAATATCTTCCCAATATAAAAAACACCAAAAATATGACATCCGAAGTTCAGAAAAACATGGAAGGCGAATTAATTTTGTCTGCGCTTGATGCCAAAGATTACGCTGTTTTACTTGACGAACGAGGTGATAATTTTTCTTCGGCTGAATTTGCCGATTTTATAAACGGAAAAATAACGGCATCAACAAAATCGCTTGTATTTGTGATTGGCGGCGCTTACGGATTTTCGCAGAATGTTTACAAACGTGCAAACTCAAAAATATCGTTATCGCGAATGACTTTTTCGCATCAGTCTGTTCGGCTGATTTTTGCGGAACAGCTGTATCGCGCTTTCACCATAATCAAAGGCGAACCGTATCATCATGAATAAAATTTCAGGCAAAACGTACCGCAAATCTCAAAGCAATTTATATGGTTCTGCGAAGTGTCTTATTTTTCGGATTTTACAATAATAATTCGGACAGCAAATCAACAAATGATTGTTTTACATTTTGAATAAATTCCCTGCATTTTACCTGCACTGTATATCATTCAGACTGTTTCATAAATTTCATAAATTCTAAATTTTTGTTAACTTTTATGCTTATTCCAAAATTACAAACTATATTTGTGCATAACTTAATAAAATTTTCAGAGTGAAGATTAAAAAAATATCATGCACAGTCGTAATTTTTCTTTTGATTATTGGCAATATACACGGGCAATACGATAAGGAACAGTTTTTTTTTCGCGGGCGACAACAGTTGATTGACAGCAAATATGCAATGGCTATAGAAACATTCAACACGCTTATTAAAGCCGATACTGCACTGTACGAGGCTTTGTTTTTTCGCGGAATAGCAAAATATAATCTCGGTGATTTTTACGGTTCGCAGGCGGATTTTTCAAAAGCAATACAACTGAATCCTGTATTTACTCAAGCCTATCATTACCGTGCAATATCATACGGACAAACAGGTCAATACGATAAGGCTCTGCTTGATTTGGAACAGGCGATTCAGTTACGTCCAAATTTTTCAGGATTATATTATTCGCGCGGCGTAACGCTTTTTTTGCAGCAGCAATTTCAAAAAGCAATTGAAGATTTCAACAGATACATACGTTACGAACCTAAGGAATATTATACTTACATAAATCGCGGAACCTGTTATTTGTTGCAGAAAGATACTGTTCGCGCTCTCGAAGATTATAATCAGGCTATGCTTCTCAATCCTTTCGACTCGGATGTCTATTCGCGCCGCGCCCGAATATATGCAATGAAAAAAGAAAACGAAAAGGCGCTTGCCGATTTCAATAAATCAATACAGTTGGATTCTGCAAACACGTTGAGTTATTTCAGTCGTTCGCTTTTATATTATGAAAACAAACAAATTGCAGAATCTCTTAATGATTTGAACAAAGTACTTGAAATTGACCCTGACAATTCGCTTGCATATTACAACCGAGCCTTGCTACGCTCGGAAATAGGAGACCTTAACAATGCCCTTGATGATTATAATAATGTTATTATGTTTAATCCGGGCAATGTACTTGTTTATTATAATCGAGCATTTGTGCTTGCCGAATTAAATCGAGACTCTGAAGCAATTGATGATTTGAGCAAGGCTATCGAACTTTATCCCGATTTTGCAAATGCATATATAAACCGTTCGTATCTGAAAACTCGAACAGGACAACTTGCCGATGCAAAAAAAGATTATGAAACTGCTCAACAAAAAATCAAGGAATTTCGTATAAAATTTGCCGACAGTACTTATGTTGATGATTTTGCGGATACAAGCAAACAATACAACAAACTGCTTGCACTTGATGCCGATTTTTCCAGAAAAAACTTTGACCAGAGCCTGCTTACAAGTCGAAGAGTGGATATAACAATAAAACCGTTGTTTAAATTTGCTCTTGGCGCTCCGCCAAATACATTGCCGCTAAACAAACAGTATTTTTATCCCAAACTTGATGAATTTATCGCACAAATAGGCGAACTGTTTGCAATAAATATTAGTAATGCCGAACCCAAACCAAGTACAGCCGAACTTATTCGACTGGATTCTATAATAACCGAGCGTATTGCTAAATCAAACAAAGAAAATTCGCTGCTGTATTTTGATAAAGCCATTTTACAGGGGCAACTGCAACAATACACAAGCGCAATGAATTATTATACGCAAGCCATTGAGTTTGACCATTTAAATCCGTTCCTGTATTTTAATCGCAGCGCAATAAACAGCGAAATGACCGATTTTGTTTCGTCAATCGACAACAGTATTCAATCAATAGTCCTTGATAACAGCGGAATAGGAAAAACAAAAGTAAAACAGGAAATAAAGATATTGAATTACAACGATGCAATAAACGACCTTAACAAAGTTCTGAAACTTATGCCTGATTTTGCCTATGCTTATTACAACAGAGGCAATCTTAACTGTCTGTCGCAGCAAATGCCAGAAGCAATAAACGATTATACCAAAGCAATAGAACTGTATCCGTATTTTGCCGAAGCGTATTTTAACAGAGGTCTTGTTTTGATTTATCTT
This sequence comes from Prevotellaceae bacterium, assembly GCA_031255755.1. Lineage (GTDB taxonomy): Bacteria > Bacteroidota > Bacteroidia > Bacteroidales > UBA932 > JAIRKV01. Next base: position 7,736 of record JAIRRX010000076.1, read on the forward strand.
AAAGATACCGAAAAGGGCTGCATGGATATAAGTAAATCGGGCGAACTTGGAATTGAAGATGCTTATGCAATCATCCGAAAATTTTGTAAACACGATAATAACTGATAAAATATGACACACATAATCTCTCCTTCAATACTTGCTGCCGATTTTGCAAATCTCGGCGCCGAAATTGAAAAAATTAACGCAAGCCAAGCCGAATGGATTCATCTTGACATAATGGACGGAGTATTTGTTCCTAATATTTCATTCGGATTTCCGGTGATTAAATATATCAAAAAACATTCAAAAAAAACGCTTGATGCACATTTGATGATTGTAAATCCAGACAATTATATTGAGCGATTCGGCGAAGCAGGCATCGCATATCTTACCGTGCATTATGAGGCGTGTACTCACTTGAACCGGACATTGCAAAAAATCCGCTCGTGCGGAATGAAAGCAGGCGTTGCAATAAATCCTCACACTCCTGTAAGTTTGCTTTCGGAAATTATTCAGGATGTCGATTTGATTTTGATAATGTCGGTAAATCCCGGATTCAGCGGGCAAAAATTTATACCAAACACTTATGGTAAAGTAACACAGACAAAAGAACTTTTACAGCAAAAAAATGCAAATGCAATAATCGAAGTTGACGGCGGAATAGATCTGACAAATGCTCCAAAACTTTACGAACTTGGCGCAAATGCTTTGGTAGCAGGAAATACGGTATTTATGTCAAACGACCCGATAGATACAATCCGTCAACTGAAAAATAGTTGATAACAGCAAACCGTATAACGTCATTGCAATGACGCACTATGATAATAAACTATTATTTCTATAAGAAGACGATTTGAAAATTATTGTTTATACACAAGATTATCTGTACATAAAATATTGTTCTGCACGTTTTTTATATTCGGGAATATCCTTATTCCAAATATCAATAATATCTTCAACACGATAGTTTTCTGCAAATTTTATTCTTATTTCATCGCTTCCACACACTTTATCAAACATACTTATTCTATGTTCATTTTCTTTAAAAACATCCTTATCGGCTTCCTGCTTGCGAACTTCCTGCAAAAAATAAAACTGCACAAGCGAAAGCGGAATTTTATTGTAATCGATTATATGAATTTGTACTCCGTGCTGTTCTATATCTTTTGCGTGGCTGTAATAAGGACGAAAATGTATCGGGCGAAATATTAATCCGGGTATATTCAGTGCGTTCATGTCGTTTGCAAGTTTTTCGGCATCTATATCTTTTCCTGCAAATACTTCAAACGGCAAAGTATATCCTATACCGATGTTGTAGCCGTAAAGTTCGCCGAGTATTCCCGAAATCGGATAAAAAAATGTTGATTCGGCACGAGGAATATGCGGTGAAGACATAACCCATGGAAGTTTGGTATCGGTAAAATTCATATTGCGTGTCCATCCGTGCATTTCAACAACAGAAAGTTTACACTGCACTCCTTTGTCAAGCAGTTTTTCATAATTCAAAAATTTTGCAAGTTCGCCAACTGTAAGTCCGTGAACATAAGGTATTGCAAACTGACTGACGAAAGAAAAAAATCCTTCGCGGGTAATCATTCCTTCCATTTTTTCGCCTCCGAGAGGATTCGGACGGTCAAGCACTACAAATTCAATATTGTTTTCGGCTGCGGCTTCCATTGCAAGTCCGAGAGTGCTGATGTAGGTATATGAACGCGAACCTATATCCTGAATGTCATAAACAAGAACGTCAACTCCTGCGAGTATTTCGGGAGTGGGCTTGCGTAATTTTCCGTGCAAACTGTAAACCGTAAGGTTTGTTTTTTCGTCGTGTTCGTCTTCAAGGTGATGGCCGGCAGTGAAATTGCCACGTATTCCGTGTTCAGGTGCATAAAGAACAACCAAATTGACATCATCCGCTTCAAATAAAATATCTACAGTTGATTTTAATTGACTGTCAACTCCCGTAGGATTTGTTATCAGTCCTACACGTTTGCCTTTGAGAATATCAAAGTTGCGTTCGCGCAAAACTTCGATACCTGTTTTTACTTTCTGCTGCGAAAAAAGACTGCTTGCAAAAAAGACAAGAATTAATACCGTAAAAATTGATTTTTTCATGTTCTGTTAATATTATATGTTTTATTTTTGTAATGATGTTTTGCCTGCCGAATAAATAATTTATTATAACAAACAGCGTCATACCGACTATTTATTTCATAAATATCATAATTATTATTTCACATTATTTTTACAAATGTATGATTTTTATTTTACGTTGCAAAATATTGGCGCTTTTGTCGAATTTTTAAAAGATTCAATTTATCAAACTCTCTGTCCGATTGCTGTGAGATATTGCAAAAAATAAACCAACAAAAAACATGATTGCGCATGAGTGTAATAAAGAGTTGTTTTTAAAATTATATTTGTGCTATTTCAATATTTTTTACCAAATTAGTTGTATTGTAATA
>JAIRRX010000139.1 GCA_031255755.1 Prevotellaceae bacterium
TACTAAAATAGGTAATGCCGGCATGCAATTAAGCGGTGGTGAAACACAAAGAATTCTTATATCACGGGCATTATATAAAAATCCTCAGTTTATTTTCCTCGATGAAGCGACAAGTTCTCTTGATGCCGAAAATGAAAAAATTATTCATGATAATTTGCAGGAATTTTTTGTAGGAAAAACAGTGTTAATCATTGCTCACAGACTTTCAACTGTGAGGAATGCCAATCAAATAATTGTATTAAAAAATGGACAAATATGTGAGCAAGGTACACATATTCAACTTGTAACAAATAAAGGAGAATACTTTAATTTGGTGAAAAATCAGCTGGAATTGGGAAATTAATTTTATTCTTCCGAATTACATTATTATCTGATTTTAAAAATGAACTGAGATATGATAAAACCTGCCCAAACAGCCGCAAGGCAAACAAAAATACTCGACAAAATGTAAATAAATGCAGTTGTTGAATTTTCGGATTGAAACAAATTCATATTTTCTGCTGCAAATGCCGAAAATGTAGTATATCCGCCGCAGAAACCGGTTATAAACAAAAATTTCAGATTATTATTCATAATCTGTTGCTGTTCTAAAAATCCCAGTAACAATCCAGTAAGCAAACAGCCTGCAAAATTCACTGCAAACGTTGCTATCGGAAAAACAGACTGAAAATGTTTTTCCAAAAATACGGATGTCAAATACCTTAATATACTTCCCGCGCCACCGCCGAGACCTATCAAAATTATTTTAAAAATCATTGCAAAATAAAAAAATCGAAACCTTGCAATGAATTAAAGCAAAGCAAGGTTTCAATGTCAAAACAACATGAATTTTATTATTCTAATGGAATATCGTTGCTAACAATTTCGCGCAATTCCGCAACTCCTTTTTCGTTTAGGTCAAATACCTGTTTTTTATCGTTCGGAAAGTAAACTTCGACCTTACTGTCATCCAAGAAACGCATTATTTCCTGATTGTAATTATCATTTTTTACTCGCCATGATTTTTTAATTTTGTCGTAAGAAAGTTCGGCATACACATTTTTATTATCTGTCTGCTCGATGCGCAGTTTGTTTCGCTTTTTTGTAACCGTATAAAAAACGCCATTGTGTTCGATTTCTCTAACATCGCCGTTTTTCAAAGATAATGCCTGTCCGTTTTCCCAAAATTCAATAGAATTGAAAACGAGAGCATCTGCCAAGTAACAAATTTCATAAATAGGAATGATATGAAAAGCAAAAAACACAACTTCATTTGCGAATTTACTTCCGATACCCTTATTCCAATCAAGAATTTGATTTGTTAATTTAAATGAGCCTATACATGAACTCATAAGCAAGACAACCATACCTGTTGCCACTAAAATTTTCACTTTTTTCATAACTTATTTTTATTAAAATTAAAACCTAATTAATTTTGCTGATGCAAAGGTGCAAAATTATTATTGAAATAGAAGTAAGATAAATCCGATTTTAACATTAATTCTATGATATACGGATAAAAACAATAATAATTATGATTATTAAAAATTTGGCATGATAATTGCTTTTAAATTATCAAATAAACAAATTAATAAATTAAAAATATGAAAAAATCAATAATATTGGGTTTAATTTTCGTATCGGCAGTTTGTATTTGTAAGGCACAGTCGTACGAAACATCTGTTGAAATGAGTAAAATAGGTTATCAAAATGCGGTAGCAATTGATTTACCATATAAGGCAGACGATGTTGAAAAAACAGTTGAAAAAGTTTTTGCAGCAAACGGATTGAAAGGTAAAAACGCTTCAAAAGGTTTTACCGAATACAAAAATGTAAAGTTTAAAAAATTCAGTAACGAAACAATATCTATTTACACAAAAGTTGATAAAAACAAGCAAAACAAGAACGAATCGAAAGTTTATATACTTGTTGCAACGCAAGATGGTATATTTTGTACATCAGGAACTTGCCAACAAACAATTCAAAATGTAAAGGAATTTGCAAATCAGCTGAACCCTCATGTTGAACTGTACGTTACAACGGTTTTACTTAATAAAAACGTTGAAGATATGAAAAAAGCGGAAAAAGAACTGAGGAATTTGCAAAGTGATTCTGTATCACTGCAAAAAGACAAGGAAAAAATCTTAAACAAGATAGAAGAAAATTCTCAAAATATGCATAACAAACAACAAGAAATAGAGATGAAACGTCAGATAGTTAATGAAACACAAGTGCATAAAGCACAACAGGAATCAGACCTTCCCAAATAAATATAATAACATATATACATAATTAAATAGTTGATAAATAAATTTTTATCAACTATTTAATTTTTAACAATATTTGTTTCAACTAATTTTCTGTTTTACGCAAACAGAGATAAAACTCATAAAATCCGTTCAGTCTAATTTATGTATTGCCAGCCCAGAACGAAGTTTAGGTTCAAACCATGTGGTTTTTGGCGGCATGATGTTTCCGGTATCGGCAATATCAATAAGCTGTTTCATTGATACGGGATACAAAGCAAATGCAGCAGCCATTTCTCCGCTATCTACACGCCTTTTAAGTTCTTCAAGTCCGCGAATTCCTCCTACAAAATCAATACGATTTGAAGTGCGAAGATTACCAAGATTCAATATTTCGTCAAATACAAGGTTGGAAAGAATTGTTACATCAAGAACTCCTATCGGGTCGGTATCGTTGTACGTACCTTGCTTTGCCGTAAGAGAATACCATTCATTATCAATATAAAGCGAAAAATTATGCAATTCATTTGGCTTGTAAATTTCTTTTCCTTTCAATTCTATAACAAACGACTTTTCAAGTTTAGCAATAAATTCTTCCTTGCTTAATCCATTCAAATCTTTTATCAATCGGTTATAGTCAATAATCATCAAATTGCTTGATGGAAAAATCACAGCCATAAAATAGTTGTATTCTTCTTTACCCGTATGATATTTATTTTTATCACGTTTTTCTTCGCCAACACGCGCTGCTGCCGCAGTACGATGATGTCCATCTGCAACATAAAGCGCAGGAACGGATGCAAAAATATCAGTAATCTTTTTGTTAATTTCGTCATCATCAATCACCCAGAAATCATGTCCAAAACCATCTTCACTTGCAACAAAACTGTAAACTGGAATATGATTTCTTACAATTTCTTCAACTATTTCGTTCATTTCAGCAACATCAGGATAAGCAAAAAAAACAGGCTCAATATTGGCATTTTGTATTTTAACATGAATCATACGGTCGTCTTCCTTGTCTTTGCGCGTCAATTCATGTTTTTTGATACGACCTTCGAGATAATCGTCAACATTGGCGCAGGCAACCAGTCCGTACTGTGTTCTGCCGTTCATGGTTTGCGAATAGATATAATATTTTTCCTTGTCGTCCTGTACGAGCCAGCCTTCTTCCTGCCATTTTTTAAAATTTTCAACTGCTTTGTCGTATGCCTGTTGTGAATGTTCATCTATCATCGGCTCAAAGTCTATTTCAGGCTTTGTGATATGCAACAATGATTTTTCGCCTGCTTCGGCTTTTGCTTCTGCCGAATTCATTACGTCATACGGACGCGCCGACACCTGTTTTACTATTTGCTTGGGCGGGCGTAACGCTCTAAAAGGTTTAATTTTAACCATGTTATTTTATGTATTAAATTTTAATGAATATCAATATTTTTTAATTTTATATTTAAAGATTTATTTGTTGATTTGAAATGTTTTATCTCCATTTTTGAAAAAGTTTACAATTTGATTTGCTGCTGCTAATCCTGCATTAATATTTGCTTCGGCAGTTTCTGCGCCTATTTTTTTAGGCGTTGCAAAAACGCGCATATCAAATTTTTGCTGCAATTCCGATATATTTGAAGGCGCAACATCCGTTGCATATTTCATATCGGTACGTTCTTCGAGAAGTTTTATCAAATCGTCTTCGTCAATCACTTCCTTACGCGCCGTATTTATAAGGCAACCGCCTTTGGGCATAAGATTAAGCAATTTACGATTGATAGATTTTTTCGTTATATCGTTTGCAGGAATATGCAATGAAACGTAATTGCAATTCGCATATAACTCTTCGACATTATCAACTACGGTAACGCCATCTGCCTGTATGGTTTCTTTTTTTACAAACGGGTCAAAAGCCAAAATTTGCATGTCAAAGCCTTTTGCAATGCGGGCAACCAAACGTCCTACATTTCCATAAGCATGAATGCCGAGTTTTTTTCCTTTCAGTTCTGCGCCTGTGCCTGCGTTGAATTTATTGCGGTTCATAAATATCATCAATCCCAAAACAAGTTCGGCAACAGCATTTGAATTTTGTCCGGGCGTATTCATTGCAACAATATTGTTTTCGGTACAGGCATTCAAGTCAAGATTGTCAAAACCTGCACCTGCACGTACAACGATTTTCAAATTTTTTGCTGCATCTATAACTTGTTTCGTAACCTTATCGGAACGTACAATGAGCGCATTCGCATCTGCAACTGCCGACAATAATTGAGATGTGTCGGTATATTTTTCAAGCAGGCAAAGTTCATATCCTGCATTTTCAACAATTTTGCGAATACCGTCAACTGCAGTTTTTGCAAAAGGTTTTTCTGTTGCTATCAATATTTTCATGTTCTTTATTTTTTATTTAATACATATAAAATCGAATCGATCAACAAACAAATGTTCGTGTCAGCAATTTTTTTCAAATTCCTGCATACATTTTACCAGTTCACATACACTTTCAACAGGAAGCGCATTGTAGCACGATGCACGAAATCCGCCTACCGAACGGTGTCCTTTTATTCCAACCATTCCACGAGATTTTGCAAATTCCATGAATGCCGTTTCTTTGTCTTTGTATTCTTCGTTCATTACAAAACAGATATTCATATACGAGCGAGCATCATTTGCGGCAGTTCCCATAAACAGCGGATTGCGGTCTATTTCGGCATAAAGAATTTCTGCGCGTTTTTTTGCAAGTTCTTCCATTTTATCTATTCCGCCTGATTCTTTTATCCATTTCAACATTTCTTTCATTATAAAAATAGAAATTACAGGCGGCGTGTTGTACATTGATTCGTTTTTGATATGAAGCCTGTAATCCATCATGGATGGTAACTGACGTGAAACTTTTCCCAAAATATCTTCGCGCACAATTACAAAAGTTACTCCCGCAGGACCTACATTTTTTTGAGCGCCTCCGTATATCAGGGCATATTTTGAAATATCAACCTTACGTGTCATAATATCCGACGACATATCGGCAACAAGATTTACAGGGCAATCAAAATCTTCGCGAATTTCTGTGCCGTAAATAGTGTTGTTGGTTGTGATGTGAAAATAATCTGCATCGGCAGGAACTGTCCATCCTTTTGGAATGTAATTGTAATTTTTGTCTTTTGACGAAGCAATGATTACCGTTTCGCCGAACATTGCGGCTTCTTTTATCGCTTTGCTTGCCCAGACTCCCGTATCAAGATAGGCGGCTTTTTTTTCAAACAAATTATACGGTACGGTCAAGAACTGCATGCTTGCTCCGCCCGCTAAAAAAAGCACATGATAACCATCAGGTATATTTAAGAGTTCTTTCCATAATGCGCGACATTCGTTCATTACGGCTTCCCAGTCTTTTGAACGGTGCGAAATTTCCAACACCGACAATCCGTTAAAATCAATAATTGCTTTTGCCGTAGCATCAAGCGCTTGCTGTGGCAGGATACATGGACCTGCTCCGAAATTGTGCTGTTTCATATTTTTATGAATTTATTTTTAATAATTGAAATATTTGTCAAAAGTATAAAATTTAAATTGAACAGCAAAAAAATATTTATGGTATTACATATTTTCGGATGAAATAATTACATTTTTATTTATAGCAAATCTGTAATACAATAAATTTCGTTACGATTTAATTTCATCTTGAACAGCAAAGTTCAAAATTCTTTGTAATATATTTCTTTTTTGTAATTTTACAGTCCAAAAATTGTATTATTGAAATGAATAAGAAAACAGAAACAGTCGAAACAGAGGCTAAAACGCTTAATTTTATTGAAGAAATTGTAGAAAATGATTTGCAATCAGGCAAGCATAAAAGTATTCTTACCCGTTTTCCTCCCGAACCGAACGGATATTTACATATCGGACATGCAAAATCAATTTGCCTCAATTTCGGCATTGCTCAAAAATATGGAGGCAAAACAAATTTGCGTTTCGACGATACAAATCCCGTTAAGGAAGATACAGAGTATGTGGATTCAATTAAAGAAGATGTTAACTGGCTCGGATTTAGCTGGGCAAATGAATTGTATGCATCCGACTATTTTGAACAGTTGTATGAATGGGCTTTGATGCTTGTAAAAAAAGGTTTGGCTTATGTTGACGACCAAACACAGGAAGAAATTCGTCAAACGCGCGGAACCATAAACGTTGCTGGAACAGACAGTCCTTATCGAAATCGCAGCATAGATGAAAATCTTGATTTGTTTAAACGAATGCGTGCAGGCGAATTTGCCGACGGCGCAAAAGTGTTACGTGCAAAAATTGATATGGCGCATAATAACATGTTGATGCGAGACCCTATTCTGTACCGTATAATTCATGCCGAACATCATCGTACGGGCAACAAATGGTGCATTTATCCGATGTACGATTATGCTCACGGACAGTGCGATTCCATCGAAAATATAACTCATTCCATCTGTACGCTTGAATTTGATGTACATCGTCCGCTTTACGACTGGTTTATAGATAAACTCGAAATATTTCCATCGCATCAATACGAATTTGCAAGATTAAATCTTACTTATACCATAATGAGCAAACGTAAGTTACTGGAACTTGTAAAAAATAACTATGTATCAGGTTGGGACGACCCGCGAATGCCGACAATATGCGGAATACGCCGCCGCGGTTATACTCCCGAAAGCATTCGCATGTTTGCCGAAAAAGTAGGTGTTGCAAAGCGAGACAATGTTATTGACCTGTCTTTACTTGAATGGTGTTTGCGCGAAGATTTGAACAAACGGGCAAACCGTTACATGGCTGTTCTTAATCCCGTAAAGGTTGTGATTACAAATTATCCCGAAAGGGAAACCGAAATCTTGAAGGCAATCAATAATCCAGAAGACGAAAATGCAGGAACGCGCGAAGTTCCTTTTTCAAAAATAATTTACATTGAAAGAGATGATTTCATGGAAAATCCGCCGAAAAAATATTTTCGTCTTTCGCCCGGAAATGAAGTGCGTTTGCGTTATGCCTATTTTATAAAATGTACGGATGTAGTGAAAGATGAAAACGGAGAACTTACGGAAATTCACTGTACTTACGACCCTGCTTCACGCGGAGGAAATTCGCCCGATGGACGCAAAGTTCAAGGAACAATTCACTGGGTTTCGGCACAACATGCAGTGCAAGCAGAAGTGCGTCTGTTCGACCGACTGTTTACCGAACCTTTTATGGACAATATTCCCGAAGATAAGGATTATAAAGATTTTTTAAATCCCGATTCGTTGAAAAAAATAACCGCTTTTGTCGAACCTGCATTGAAAAATTTGAATGTTCTTGATAAGGTACAGTTTGAGCGTGTAGGATATTTTTGTGTTGATAAGGATTCAACTGCCGACAAACCTGTATTCAACCGCACGGCAACGCTTAAAGACACATGGGCAAAAATAAATAATGTAAAAATACAGCAGTAATAATTTC
>JAIRRX010000003.1 GCA_031255755.1 Prevotellaceae bacterium
AATCTCACTTGCAGTATTGCCTACGCATATTATCCGAACTCTGTAATAAAATCACAAAGAATTGTGTTCTTCAAAACTTATAACTGTTAATCTATAAACATACCATGCCACTATAACCATAAACAGATTGATTATCATGGATATTAATAATACAAACAATGATATTAAATAGTCGGATATTAAATAATCGGAATAATTATAACCGACTACATGTACGACATCGGAACTAATGCTATAAACGCCATCATAATTATTTCAAACTGTATAAAACCGTTTATCACTTTGTCTAATTTTTCATCGGAAAAGATTTTTTTTATCATATTATTACATTTTATTTTTTTGCTTACTCTTTATCGGCTTTTCAGCGAACTCCTGTTAATTTTATTAAACCAAATACATAAAAAAAGCGCGGACAAAACTCTGATTTATCTGCACTTGAGGTCTTCGACTACCTAACTAACAAAATAATGAGTAAAGCCCACGCCGGAAACGACGTGAGCGTTCATCGCTTTACTCATGACGGTTTAGAAATTGTCGAGATTTCGCAACACATGATGTAAGCTAAACGCTTTTTCCAATAAATTTTATAATGTGCGTACTGTTTACTTGTTTTCTAATTCATAAGTATGCAATATTTACATTAATATATTGCAAAGTTATAACATTATTTGATAATAATGCAAATTATACGTAAAAAAATCACGTTAGCTCGAATTTTTCTTAACCTTTTAATAATTAGATTTGAAAAATTGCATATATTCGGCAATATTTTTACTTTGTTTCAGTTTCTGCAGATTTTCGGGAGTTATAATAAAATGTAAATAATCCGAATTTTTAACTTTTGCCATAAATCCCGATTTTTCAAGCATTTCACTATAGTATGTTCTCGCTGTTGTTTTATCGGCAATCGTTTTTACAAGTATTAAATTATATTTGTCATCAAACGATTCGTTTGTTGTTTCGTAATTGCTGTCAAGATAATTATCGGCATTAAACAAAACTATTTCAAATACTGTCATATTTACATCAATCGATTTATCAACAAGCGCTGCAATATACTGTTCCTTGTCGCTCGGCAAATAGTTTTCGCTTTGTGCGGATATTTGCTGCGTGGTGTCGGTTTGTGAAGCAATGATTTTTACTTCATCCTGCTGCAGAATTTTCAGCATTTCGTTTGCTGCTTTTGCTGTTTCCGTGCCGCTGTATTTTGCTGTTATGTCCGTCAATGCTTCTTTGTATGCGATAAGATTGTTTTCGTAATTTGTTGCAAGTACCTTTAACAGTTCGAGCCGTGAAATGATTTGAATATCGCTGTTTTCTGCGATTATGGAATTTATGAGCGATAAGGCTTCGGCGTTTTTGTTTTCTCTGTAAAGATTTAATGCCTGTTCGTAAGAATTTTCAATTTGCTGTTCTTTACGTTCAAGTTCCTGCAAATATCCGGGATTTACCACAGACAGAGTAAAAATATTGTCGGGGTAATCATTTATAAGCAACTGTTTATATCTGTCTGCTTCCGCCGCTGCGCCGTTTTCGGCGTATAAATTATATAAATTATAATATGTTGATGCCGTATATTCACAATCCGGAAAACGTTTTATAAATTCCTCAAATGCTTCGATTGAGCGTTTGTTGTCATTCATATCATTTTTATATGATATGGCTACAAGATACAGCGAATGTTTAATTTTTTCATTTGATATTTTCATTGCTTCGGATGTAAGTGGCACATCTTGAAGATAATATTCGCGCTGTTCGGGTGTAAATGCAGGCTTTTGCGGCTGATTGCCGTTATTTTTTGCTGTGTCGTTTACGTTTGCATCTGTCGATGCCAGTTCCGTTTCGTTTTCTATTTCATCAAAATTGTTGCTTTCAAATATGCCTTTATTTCTGCGTCTCCAGTTATCTTCAAGTTTGCGGCGTCCCCAGCGCATGTTAAATTCGGTCAATCCCTGATTTAGCTGTGCAGTGTTGTAAAAATACCATCTTGCATCGCCGCGGGCATTTTGAGTTGCTGCGTTTTCACGAACGCCGTATCGTTCCATATCCGACTGCATCACATAATATTGACGATTTTGTTCTGCTATTTGCTGTTCTTCCTTTTGTTTTTTTACTTCGGCAATTAAATTATCTATCATCTTATCGCGTTCAGCCTGAGGCATTTTTGCGATATTTTGCAGACTGTCTTCACGTTCTACAATTTCAAGATTGGGAGATAAAACTTCAAGCATGTCTATTTTTTCCGAAACGGCAGGATAATCGTTATGTGTTTGAGGCAGCGATGTGCGTGCATCCTTATAATTATAAAACGACTTTACAAAATCCGGCGTTATGAAATATAAATCAGCCAAAGCCTTATGCGAAAGTCCGAGTTGTATGGTATTTTCTATATTTTTTTCTATGGATTTAAGATAACAGTCGGCGGCTGCGGTTTCATTGCCGTTTATACGTTCAAGATTTCCGAGCGCATAATAAATCTGGTCTAAATATTCTTCATTTTTTTTATCTTTCAACATTTTGGTATAAAGCGTTTTCAATTCGTTACCATGAGTATTCGGGTCGAATGAATTTGCTTTTTGAATTTGTGCGGCAAAACGTACATTGTAAGGCGCATTCATTTTTGACACTTTGGTAAAATATTCCAGCGCACGTTCTTGATTTCCTGTTTTTTGATATAATTGAGCAAGTAAAAAAAGGTATCGTGTTTTTATCAGTCGTTTTTTTGTAAATTCCAGCGCTTTTTGCAAACGTTCCGCTGCTTCGCCGTATTTTTTCTGTTTTATAAGCAAATTTGCCCACGCCGAATGATAAAGTTGATGATGCTGTTTTGGATAGTTTCGTATTCTGCTTATGGCTTTCAATCTGTTTTCGGCATCTTCCAAATCATTGCGTTCTGTTGAAATTATTGCGCTCCAGATACGCGATTCATATAAAACGGTATCTTTTGCATATTGCGATTCCATATATTCGAGAGTTGCCGCCGCTCCTGTATAATCCTGCATGTAAGCTTGCGATTTTGCGATAAGCATGTGAGATTGAGGACTTTTGTCATTAAATTCTTTTTTATTGTAAAATGCACGTTCTTCCTTATCCATTTTTTTACCTCGAGGACGTTCGGGCTTTGCTGTTATTGAATGGTCGTTTATCACCTTGTTTGATTTGGTAATGGCTCTGTCCATATCAGAGGTAACTTTGTTTGACGTTTCACTGAAAGAAAACGAAAAGACGGGCAGTAATTCGTCAAACGAAACAGGATATGTGTTTTCGGCTTTTTTAATTCCCTCTTTGTAACTTTCGTAACCGTTGAAATAAGTATTATAATGTCCCGTAAATTTATGAAAAGCGCGTGTTGTTGCCGTATTCTTTTTGGTAGAACATGAAACGGCAACTGCAAACAAAACGACAAATGCAATTATTTTTTGTATAAGTTTCATTTATTATCTGTGTAAATAAAGTACAAAGATAATTTTTCTTTAACAAACTGCGCATTATTAATAAAAAATAGTTAAGCAATTTTGTTTTAATAATAAAAATTAACAGTTGATAATAGATTTATTTCTTTGTGATTTTATTACAGAGTAAAGATAAGCGTAAACAGTCCTGTTATTGAAGTACTCCCGTACTCTGTTATTTTATACAACTGGTTTCTTATTAATTTCCACCATGCGGTTTCTCCTTCCTTATACCGTTTAAATCCGCATCGTTCCAACATTTTTTGTGATGCTGCATTTTCTATATCCGTTTCTGCAATTACGATTTCTACATAAATTTTATCGTATCAATTTGTTCTGTTGCACATTTTCATTTAACGGCTTGACGGTTGAACTTCAGCCCGCCTTGCGCCAAATCGTTTGTTATCGGATGGTTGATTGCTACCACTAATTTATATTGTTCCTATCTTCCAAATAGTTTTTAAGGAAATTATTAATTGTTGAACACGCTTGTTGCATAAAACTATCTGTCATTTTTTTTGATTCAATGTTATCAAGAATATATTTTATTTCATATCTTACGTTGTCCCAATAATCTAATTTTTCTAATTGAGCCTTCTCGTTACTATCAATTTCCCTTAATAAAACGCTTGTAACTTTAAATTTTTTCAATGCCTCTGCAAAACCATTACTTTCGTTATTTTTAATGCAGTTTTGTATAATTTTGATATACTCCCTTTGTCTTTGTAAATAGTTGGTAATTTGCACTTGCCTTTTTTGACTATGATTTCTTTCTATAACTCTATTAAGCACAAAACTGAACATTGCACCAAAACATACAAGTTGAATAGAATACAAGATAAATTTATAATATTCTTCCGTAAATTTGTATTTGTCAAAATTCGTTATATCAATCCAAATAAGCGGAAT
>JAIRRX010000032.1:5000-10941 GCA_031255755.1 Prevotellaceae bacterium
AAAAAAATCAATGTATTCGTCTGTTTTAAATACATGAAAATCCTGCGGGCTTTCGTTAAATTCGAGTTCCATAGCCGTACCTTTTATTATTTGCAACTGATGAAACTTGACAGTATCAAGCGGAAGTTGCGACAATATTTCAACTTCATCCTGCATCATTTTAACTGTTTCGCCGGGCAATCCGAAAATTATATGCGCTCCGCATTTTATCTTTCGTTGAGTCGTTGCCTTAATAGCCTGAACCGATTTTTCAAAATCGTGTCCTCTGTTTATTCGCTGTAAAGTTGCATTGTAACACGATTCAATGCCGTATTCGACAATAAGATATTTTGTTTTTGAAATTTCGGCAAGATAATCAAGGATTTCATCATTCACACAATCCGGACGAGTACCAATCGCAAGCCCGATAACTTTCGGATGTGCAAGCGCTTCTTCATACCTCTGTTTCAGTATTTCGACAGATGCATAAGTGTTGCTGAATGCCTGAAAATACGCTAAAAACGATTCTGCGCGTCTGTATCTGTTGGCATGAAATTCGATACCTTCGTTTATTTGTTGGGTTATTGTTTTGTCGGCGCTGCAATATGACGGATTAAAAGCTCTGTTGTTGCAATAAGTACAACCGTTCAGCGCAACCGTTCCATCTCTGTTTGGACATGTGAAGCCCGCATCAACAGTCAGTTTTTGAATACGCTGCCCAAACATACGCTTGAAATATCCTGCGTATGAATTAAATCTGCGACTGTCTCCCCAAGCGTAAATCAAATTTTTACCTTTATAACAATTTTCTTTATTTTCCCGTTTCCTATAAGCGGCGCGTGAGCATCATTCGGGAAAAATATAACAATCTGCATTGGATTTACGACACAGTAAACTTCGGGTTCATCATTTAAAAATGCAATGTCTTTTTCTTCATCGTATTTGCTTTCGTCCGTGTTGCAGAGGGCGCGGTCTTTCCACCCGAAAGTTTCGCTTGCCGAAACAGGCATTTGAATGTCAATATATGAGTCGTGAACTTCGAGTTTTGCGTCTTCGATATTTTTCATGTCGTTTTCCGAAATAACGGCATATACATTGTCGCCGTCAATATCATAACGACCTGTTTCAAGTTTTGTCATATCGTCAGAACGCAAAAATTTGAAAGCTTTATCAAATCCTTCATTCATTCTTCGATAACGTTCAAGCCCAAGAATAGAATCAATAATCATACGGATAATTTTATTAATAAATAATTCATGCAAAGGTAGAAAATATTTACATAGTTATAAAATCACTGCATTTTTAATATTATTCAGAAAAAATTATGTAAATTTGTACGACAAAACAGAAATAGGATAAAAACACAATCAATGAGCGGAACACACGATTTCAAAAAGGTTGCCTTTAAGGATACTTCGTTTGCGGATTTAATGAACAAACGTATTTTCAATGTATTGCTTATCGCTTCAAAATACGATGCTTTCATGCTCGAAGATGACGGTCGTGTTGATGAGCAGATTTTTAATGAATATACGGCTTTGAGTTTACGCTATCCGCCGCGCTTTACCGAAGTTTCGACTAAGGAAGATGCATTGAAAGAACTGTCGGAACGCGCGTTTGAACTTATAATTTTTATGCCGAATCTGGTTGATTCCGATATTTTCATCGCAGCAAAAGACATAAAAGTTCAATATCCTTCTATTCCTATTGTTGTATTAACGCCGTTTTCAAAAGAAGTGTCGCAGCGCGTTGCAAACGAAGATTTGAGCGCTATTGATTATATATTCAGTTGGCTTGGAAATTCCGAACTGCTGCTTGCAATTATTAAACTTATAGAAGACAAGATGAATGCTCCGTATGATACGGCAAGCGTTGGCGTGCAAATAATTTTACTTGTCGAAGATTCCATTCGTTTTTATTCGTCTGCATTGTCGCATCTGTATAAATTTGTACTTGAACAAAGCAAACAGTTTGCCAAAGAAGCGTTGAATGCGCATCAGCAAACGTTGCGCATGCGCGGTCGTCCCAAAATCTTACTTGCCCGTACGTATGAAGAAGCAATGCAAATATATAGCGAATACAGCAACAATATTCTCGGAATAATTTCCGATATGAGTTTTTCAAACAAAGGCAAAAAAGATACTATTGCAGGTTACAGATTTGGAAAATACATACGTGAAAAAAGCGGCATAACCACACCAATCATAATAGAATCGTCCGAAAGCGTGAACGTGAAATATGCTCGAAAACTAAATGCTTCGTTTATTGATAAAAATTCCAAAAGTTATCCTCAGGATTTGAGAAAAACAGTAATGGAACGATTCGGATTCGGCGATTTTGTGATAATAAATCCTGATACACAACAGGAAATAATGCGCATCACAGACTTGAAAGATTTGCAAAACAAGATATTTCAGATACCCGATGATTCGTTGAAATATCATTTTTCAAAAAATCATTTTTCACGTTTTTTTTATTCGCGGGCAATGTTTCCTCCTGCCGAACTGTTGCGTCCAATGGATATAAGCGCATATAACGACATTAACGAAGCGCGTCAGTTTATTTTTGACGTCATAGTTCAGTACAGGCTTATGAAAAATTCTGGAATTGTAGCGGTTTATAAACGCGAACGATTTGATGAATACAGCAATTTTGCACGCATAGGCGATGGCTCGCTTGGCGGAAAAGGTCGAGGACTTGCTTTTATCGGCGCAATGATTAAACGCTATCCAAAACTGTATAAAGAAAATTTTTCGGTAAACATTCCAAAAACAGTTGTCCTGTGTACCGATATTTTCGATGAATTTATGGAAAGCAACAATCTGTATAATATTGCGCTTAGCAATATGTCGGATGAAGTTATATTTGAACATTTTATCAATGCAAAATTACCCGAACAACTGTTTGATGACATAACCGCATTTCTGAATGTAATAAAACGTCCTGTTGCGGTTCGTTCGTCAAGTCTTTTGGAAGATGCGTATTATCAACCGTTCGCAGGCGTATATTCAACATATATGTTGCCTAATCTCGGTGACAAAAACGACATGCTCCGTATTGTATGCGATGCGATAAAAGGCGTGTACGCTTCTGTATTTTTCAAAGAAAGTAAAACGTACATGACTGCAACAAGCAACATTATTGATCAGGAAAAAATGGCAATAGTACTTCAGGAAGTTGTCGGCGTAAAATTTGACAAACATTTATATCCGCTTATCAGTGGCGTTGCGCGTTCGCTAAATTTTTATCCTATTGGCAATGAAAAACCTGACGAAGGAATAGTAAACATTGCCTTAGGACTTGGAAAATATATTGTTGACGGAGGCAATACCATAAGATTTTCGCCTGTTTATCCGCGAAATGTTTTACAAATGAGTTCTGTAAAATTTGCTTTACGCGATACTCAATCCACATTTTTTGCTCTTGATTTGGAAAACATGCCTGTAAAGTTTTCGGCAAACGATTCATTCAATCTTTTGAAATTAAGCATAGAAGATGCCGACAGAGACGGAGCCTTGAATTTCATAGCATCAACCTACGACTATCAAAACGAAATAGTACGTCCGGGATATTATCCGCAGGGACGCAAAATCATTTCATTTGCAAATATTCTCGAACACGATTTGTTTCCTCTTGCCGAAACATTAAAACTACTTCTCGAAATAGGTCAGAAAGAAATGGGACGCCCGATAGAACTTGAATTTGCCGTTAATATTCATCCGGGCAACCGCAATAATGCAACACTTTATCTTTTGCAAATACGTCCTGTTGTTGACCAGAAAGAAATTATTGACGATGATTTGACCAAAATTGCACATGAAAATTTGCTGATGATTTCAAATCTTGCATTGGGACACGGAATTTCAAATGACGTACATGATGTTTTATACGTAAAAAGCGCTTCGTTTGATTCTGCAAAAACACGACAAATTGCCGATGAAATAGAAAAGATAAACAGTGAATTTGTGAAAAATAAAAAATATTATATTCTCGTAGGTCCCGGACGCTGGGGTAGCAGCGACCCCTGGCTTGGTATTCCCATTAAATGGGCGCACATTTGCAATGCACGAGTTATTACGGAATGCAGTTTGCAAAACTATCAAATAGGACCAAGTCAGGGAACGCATTTTTTCCAAAATCTGACTTCATGCGGCGCAGGTTATTTCACAATAAATCCTCCTTGTGGAGATGGATTTTTTGACGAAGATTTTTTAAATTCACAGACTGCGGCAGTGGAAACGGAATTTCTGCGACTGATACATTTCGACAGTCATCTTACAATAAAAATAGATGGAAGTAAAGGAGTAGGCATTGTAACAAAACCTCAATCATGACAAAATAACGCATGCGCGTTCGGCAAACATTAATTTACTGCCTGATATTTGTTATTTTATAATTTTTCTTAATATCCGTTTTATTTATTTCCGTATATTTTCCAGTACACAACAGGTAAAATTGTTACCACAAGAATCATTGCCACAATGGTACCGAAGCAGATTATAACTCCCATCGGCGTCCACAGCGAACTGTTACTGAGTATCATCGGAATTACGCCGACAGCAGTTGTTGCCGATGTAAGAAATATAGGCAACATTCGGCGTTTTCCCGCATCGTACACGGCATCGCGTGCGGTTAAGCGTTGCTGTTTTCGTAAATTTTCCGCATGTTCAAACATTATTATTGCATTACGAACAATGATTCCCATCAGGCTGATAATTCCAAGCACACATGTTAAGCCAAATTCCAAATCGAAAATCCACAATCCCATTGCAGCGCCGAGCAGACATAAAAGTATTGACAGTAATGCGGTGGCGGCAATACTCACTTTTTTGAAATTAAAAAGTAAAAAGAAAAATATCAAAATTACCGCTACCGATAAACCGCTGATAATGGGAGGAACAACCTGTGCATCGTTTTCAACAACTCCTCCCAAACCGACAATTATGTTATCAGGTAATTTGGGCTTAATCTGACTTTCTACGATTTTGTTTATTTTTCCTATAATTTTTGACTGGCTGTATCCTCTTGCAATATCGGCAATGATACTGATTGTTCGAGCGCCGTTGCGCCGCACAATTTGACCTTGATGCCATGCAGGCTTTATGTCGGCTATTTGATGTAATTGAACTGAAATTCCCGGAATTGCTGTTGATATGTACTCATCGCCTATTTTATCAAGCGTTTGTGGTGTTTTTCTGTCGGATTTTAATATTATGTCGATTGGATAATCGGCTTCCCACAGCGTACCTGCATGTATTCCATCATAATTCATTGCTACATTTGCTGCAGCAAGTGTTTTACTTACTCCGAGATGTGCGGACTCGACAGGCTTCGTAGTAATTTCGATTATCGGAAGCATTTCTTCGTAATTTGTATGAAGCCAAACCAGACCTTCCGTTGTTTGCAATGAATGTATGACAGTATCCGCATATTGTTTCAGAATTGCAATATCATCGCCGGAAAGGCGCACTTCTACAGGGTTTGCAACATTTTGATAGTCGAGTTGTTTAAATTTCACATAAGCATTGGGAAAATAATCTGCATATTTATTCGTATATTCATCAAGAATATCGCGTGTATCCTGTATCGATGCGGTATTTACTATAAACTGCGCATAATGTTTTGACGGCAGGTTTGGAGCGTACGAAGATTGAAAGCGCGGCGATGCTGTTCCCGTAAATGATGTAATAGATGTTATCCGTTTATCTCCTGCAAGGATATTTTGCATACTGTCTGCGACTTTTTCCGTTGCTTGCAGCGAAGAACCGTGCGGCAGATAAATTTCAACGGCAAACTGGTCGCGGTCGGCGATAGGCATCATGCGAATACTGAGACCGGAGATAATTACAACAGATATAACAATCGTACCTATACCCGTCAGGATTGTAAGATATGGAAATTTAAACGTCCAGTCAAGTATTCTGTTATATGCATGCTGCACGTAATCAAGCATGTTAAATGT
>JAIRRX010000147.1 GCA_031255755.1 Prevotellaceae bacterium
GTCTCGGGGTGTACCGCAAATGTCTCGGGGTGTACCGCAAATGTCTCGGGGGTATCCTCGAAAAATTCGCAGGAATTATCTAAAAACACACTGCCACACGTGAACAAACAGCATGCAGATGTCGAATTTATCCTGTGTCCTTTTGCTGTATTTTGTGCGGTATTTGCGGTTAATTTTATCATGTAAACGTTTTTGAATGGACTATCAAAGGTATTTTTGACAAAAATAGATGCCAAATAAAACGGCGATTATTTTGTAAAGATTTGCAAATTTTGACAAAATAATATTTGACAAATCATAATTTTAAATCTTTATTGTTGATTTTAACGGCTTTACAAAGAATTAACGAATGCTTATTCTGGTATAAAAAAGTATTTTTATGCAGATAAGAAATGTTAAAAGTTGCAAATCTTGACAAATTGAAAAATTATATATCCAGATAATCCGATTATCCAAAACAATACTGCATATTAATTAATATACTGATTTATTTGCTTTTGTTCTTATAAATCAATATATAACAAATAAAACAGGAAATATAAACAAAAATATGACAGTTAATCGATATTTTCTGCCTGTCGATTTTTACGAAAGGCTGCGGGCGTTAATCCTGTTTTGTTTTTGAATGAGGTGTAAAAAGACTGCCTGTTTGAAAAACCTGAAATTTCGGCAACCTGTTCAAGCGAATATTTGTCGTAATCCGGATTATTGAGTACTTTGATGGCAAATTTTATTCTGTAATCGTTTATAAATGTATTGAAATTGCATTTGCATACAGTGTTTATCGCTTCGGATAAATAGTTGCGATGCACGATGTTTAGCCGCTCTGCAAGCGTTCGCAGCGACAGGTTAATATCCGTGTATGTATTTTCGTTTTCAAACAGTTTGTAAATTTTGTTCATTATCTCTGTTTCCAGCCTGCTTTGCCGTGTGTCGGCTGCCTGTTCGTCCATGATGCCGTTGTGCGTATTTGCCCATTCCACATTTTTTGCATACAACTGGCGATATGCATTTCGCATTTTACGGTAGAATAAAATAAAAATCGAAAATACGCAGAATATCAGTATAAAGGCGATGGAAATTGCAATAAGTATGTAATTTTTGACTCTGATGTGTTCGACAGCAAGCTGGTTTTGGGTTTCAAAAAGCTCCTGTTCGGCGCGTAATATTATCAGGGTGTTTGTTTCTTCGCGCTGTTCTTTTTCTATAATATATACCGAATCGCGGTAAGCGTATTCGAGTTCGTGATTACCTGTAACTTTACAGTATCGACTCATCAAATCATACCAGTCTTTCATGATAAAATCTATTTCTTTCATTGTTCTCGGGTACATTTGATTATTCGCTTTTAATTCCATCAGCATTATTTTTGTTGAATCTATCATTGGTTTTGCACTGTCCACACGGTTTGTTTCGAGGTAGCATATTCCGCGCAGATAGGCGCTGGTTGCCATGTTTTTTGCATACCCGTCTTTTGATATTGGATGATGAAATTTTTGCAGCAAAGTTAAAGCCCGTTCGTATTCGCCGCGCATGGTGGCGCTGCCCGCCAGACCAAGTATTGCAACAAAATCATAATGAGGACGAAAACGCACCTGTTCGGGACTGTTATAAAGCGCGCGGTAGTAATAATCCGCCGAATCAAGCTGGTTGACGGAAGCGTAATAGTTAGCCATTTGTTCTTTTGCTCTTAATCCCGAACGGTCGAAAAACAGCCGTTCGCCATCCTGCATTGCCACTCTGAAACACTCAATGGCCCTTGGATAATCACGAAAAAGACGGTATGCGTTTCCGATATGGAAATATGTTTCGCGGCGTTTGAAATAATCCGAGTCTGTCATGTTTTTCATTTTGCCGAGCAACATTGCCGCATATTTGAAAGCCTTGTCGTATTGCCTGTGCCGCATGTATGCATTAAACAATTCAAACATCAGGCGACATTCGCTTGCGTAGTCCTTGTTTTTGGCGGCTTTACGCATCAGTTCGTTCATTTGCGCATCTTTTACATTCCAAAGGCTGTCGCTGTCGGCATGCTTGAAATATATTTCCATATAATCGGCTTCATTTTCCAAAATATCGCTGTTATATGTTTCTGCCGCTTTCCGCATTTTTTTATATTCATGGTCTATCTTTTCGCTTGTGGCGTAGTCTTCCAGTATCTGATAATAAAAATGATGCAGTAAGTCTTCTACTTCGAGGGTTCGTCCCTGCGTTGCCATTTTGTAAAACAGGCTGTCGGAATTATAATACCGCATTTCGTTGTGCACAGCGGCGAATACGCTGTCGCATCCGTCAGAATACGGATAATAAAGAGAATTCATCGACCAAGAATACTGTTTGACATTAAAACTGTCGCTCTCCTGCGCCGTAGCCGCAAAAGATAATAAAAAAACGATAAGGGAAAAGGCTTTTTTCATTGGCGTTTAGTTATTTGTTGATAATTTTCGAATAGTTTATAAAAAGTTTATTCGCCTCGCCACAACATGCAGACAAGATAATACTGCATGCAACAACCGTAACTGTGCATGATTGAGCGCTTGTACTTTTTGCCGTATTGTTATAAAATGTCATAACATATTAATTTTGAAGTTGATTTTTAGTATTTTTATATCTTATAATTTTTATATTAAAGGCAAACTGTGTTACAAAAGTATATTATTTCTCAATATTTTACAAATTATAATATTTTTTAAGATGATTTATGTAAATAATAATATCTTGTTTTTGTATAAAATACAGCGCAACATTGCGAGGAATGGAATGATGTACTTGCATAATAAATGATTGTTTTATTGTTAGTGCAATGATTAGGATAATATCAAATATCTAAAAACTACTGACGGAAGAAGGTTATTATTGTAAAATTATCGTGTGCAGATTGCAGGTTGACAATTATTTTTTATCTTTGCAGCATGGAACAGTTTATAGTATCGGCTCGAAAATATCGACCGCTTACATTTGCGAATGTTGTCGGTCAATCTTCAATTGCGCAAACATTGAAGAATGCTATTGAGCGCAAGCAATTGGCTCATGCATATCTTTTCTGCGGACCGCGCGGCGTTGGCAAAACAACCTGTGCGCGTATTTTTGCAAAAACAATCAACTGTTTTAACCCCGATGCAAATGGCGATGCCTGTGGTGAATGTGAGTCATGCAAAGCCTTTGCCGAAAACCGTTCATACAATATTCACGAACTCGATGCGGCATCAAACAATTCTGTCGAAGATATTCGTAATTTAATAGATCAGGTGCGTGTTCCGCCGCAAATAGGCAAATACAGCGTGTATATTATTGACGAGGTTCACATGTTGTCGGCAGCGGCGTTCAATGCTTTTCTAAAAACGCTTGAAGAACCGCCAGCGCATGCTATTTTCATTCTTGCAACAACAGAAAAGCATAAAATAATTCCTACAATTCTTTCGCGTTGTCAGATTTATGATTTCAACAGAATAAGTGTTGAAAGTGCAGTTGCCTATATCGAAAAAATTGCAAAAAATGAAAATATTGATTATGAACCCGAAGCGCTGCATGTAATAGCACAAAAAGCAGATGGCTCAATGCGAGATGCACTGTCGATATTTGACCAGGTTGTATCGTTTTGCGGAACAAATGTTACTTATGCAAAAGTTATTGAAAATCTTAATGTGCTTGATTATGAATATTATTTTCGACTTACAAACGCTTTTGTCGAAGGTGATTACTGTACGGCGCTGGTAATTTTTGACGAAATACTGTCGAAGGGTTTTGAAGCACAATATTTTATTCGAGGATTAAATTCTCATTTTCGTGATTTGCTTGTTTGTAAGGATACAAGAACGGCATCTCTGCTTGAAGTCGGCGCTGCTATTGCCGAATCATACAAAAAACAAGCCGAAATTTGCAGTGTTGCTTTTTTGTTTACCGCATTAGATATTACAAATACCTGCGATGCAGGATATAAAACAAGTTCAAATCAGCGTCTGCATATTGAGCTTGCACTTTGTAAACTGTCGAACGCAGTAAATTTGCGCAAAGAAGAACAAACTGTGAAAACGGTTGACAATATTGAAAAAAACAAAAATGAAGTTATTGCACAACAACAGACCAAACAGGAAAGTCGGGATAAAATCGAAAAAATATCAGGAAATGATGTTAAGATTGAAGAAATAAAAGAAAAAACAACGGTTGCAGCACGTCCTGAAACTGTTTCGATAAAAGGATTTTCAAACTTGACGGAATCAATAAATATTGAAACGAAAGAAGTAAAACAGGAAGAAAGCAACACATTGCAAATGACTGAAAATTTTACCGAAGAGCAGTTATTTACGGCTTGGAAAAATTGCGCTGCCGTTTTTGCTCAAAAACAACCGCGAGTTGCAAGCGCCATGATAGCCGCAAAACCTGTTTGCGAAACCGACAATGTTGTTGTTTTCAATGTTCAGCAAATTATTCAAAAACAATGGCTCGAAGATAAAGGAATAGCAAGAAATATTTGTCTTTATCTGCAAAAAGAACTGAAAAATACTACTTTAAAATTAGATGTTCGAGTTGACCAAAGCGGAGACAGAATAGATGCTCCAAAACTTTATACCGATTCGGATAAAGAAAAACACATGCATGAAAAAAATCCTGAACTTGCAAATTTTCAATCTGTATTTGAATTGTATGATGGCAAATAATTTTGCGGATAATCAATCTTAATTTATTTTATCAGCATTACCGACCCTTTGTGTTCATTTCCGTTTGTATCTTTGGCACGGTAATAATATACGCCCGGCGATACCGCTCGTCCTTTATATTTTCCATCCCAGCCTTCCTTACCTTCGTACAGACACATTCCCCAGCGATTGAATATGCGCAAGTCATAACCAATTCCAAAAGTATCGTTTATTCTGTCCGCATTGTGTGGAGTGAAAGCATTTGGTAACTGTTCGCCAGATTTTTTAATTTTCAAAATACCGTTTATATGTTTTATTGTATAATTGTCGGCTGCGGCTCCGCTGATTATCACGGAATATTCTCCCGGAATCTTCGTGTTTGCAACAGCGCATGATATTGTAGGAAATTTTGTAAAAACAGTAGAATCTTCGCCATATACAAATCCGCTGCATGAATATGCCAGTGTGGGAAAGGCATCGCCTGCATTAATCGTATAATCTTTGGCTTTGACTGTTAATTCGGCAGGACGTACGTTCACAGTAACCGATTCTTCTTTTTCTGCAAAATAACTGTCGCCTGCCTGAAAGAATGTAATAACGGTTGTTCCTACACTATTTATGGTTAAGGAATATTGTCCTGCGGATATATTCTGTATGGCGACTGATGTTCCCGAAACGCTGAAAGTCAGAGGCAAGCCGCTTGATGCTGCTGCATTAAAATTAAACGAATTATCTCCGTAGGTCAGTTCATAATAATCATTATCAATATTTATGGATTGCGGATTGCAAGATTGCATTACCACCAAAGTAAGAGTAACAATACTGTCGCATCCGGAAGAAGATAACAGGTTGGCGGTATGAATTCCAGTTTCCGTATATGAATTGCCGTTGAACAAATAACTTTCGCCTGTGCATATAGTTTCGTTGATGTTTATGTTATATGTGGGATTTACCGTTACGATTGCTTCTGTGCGGTTACTTTCTATTCCTGAAACCGTTTGTGAAACATAATAGTGTGTTGTTTGTAACGGAGATACTGTGTAACTGCTTCCTGTGTGCAGTAATGTTCCGCCTGTCGGGCTGTCATACCATTTGAATGTTGCGTTTGGCTCTCCGTATGCTGTTAATGTTGCCGAACCTTCCTGACATATTTCAGTATCAGTTGGCAAGACTGTTACCGTGCATAAGCGAATAACGTTTATCGTATAGGATTTTGTTGTATTAACAGGAGTTTGCACGGTAACGTTAATTATATTTGAACCGCACGACAATGTATGTTGTCCTGTTCCAGTAATAACTGTTGAACTCGGATGTGAAGGAGTTGCATATACTGTAATTGATGAAACGCCTGATGATACGATTACGGTATAATTGACAATATCGGTATGAAATGCAGGCGAAAGGCTTCCTTCGCTTACATTTAAACATTGCAGCCCTGCTACATAATAATCCGAATATCTTGATACTGCATGTTTTGACTGTCGCAAAGTAAATACATTGTCGGCATAAGTAGCATCGCCTATATTGACGCCGCCATGAATTATATCAGGGCTTGAGAAAAATGCAATTCTGGGTGCGTAATTTCCATCGGGAAAATAAGTGCCGCTTTCATACGTCATTATGGTTGAATACCAGTTTAAACTTGCATCCTGCCCGCGATAGCCGGAAGAATATGAAAATAGACCGGGACCTGCCTGATAATTTTGTTGCCAGTGATGACCGCATCCCATATTATGCCCCATTTCATGTACCATCGTATAAGTAAATGAAGTCTGCTGCACTCTTGACAATCCGAAACCATAATCAGGACGACCATCTCCCGGTATATAGTTTCCCAATAGCCATGCTACGCCGCCTGTAAAATCTACTTCTGGAATAAACATTACCAAATCGGCTTTATACTGTTTGCGAAGGTCGTGCACTTCGTCCATATAGCCATCATTATCGTATGTAAGGTTATATAAATCCTGATTTGTATTAACTTCGGTATAATCGGTTTTATGTTTGTATGCAAGATTGAATGTAATGCCTGTAAGGGAATTTGTATGAGAAATGTTTGTTCTTAGCATTGCCTGATTAATAAGGTCGTCAATATCCGTAACGCTATTATCATTTAGCGCCCATTGTTCCGCATTTTCCGTATATACAATCATTACATTTACCGTTATCTGATCGGACAGCGCATCGGGTGGAAACGTGCAGTCGTTTGCATCTGATACTGTATTTTCCGCAAATTCGGTATTTACGATATTTATATGCTGCAAACTGTCGGATTGGGGCAAATCAATATCATCACAACCCAATTCATTCTTTTTCAGTTCCGACATTTTATATAGCGACAAATAACTTTTTCCGTTTTTAGTTGCAACAAAATACTGCTCGTCAAGTTGCGGAATATCTGCGGATATTGAAATGCCCTTTTCGGAAACCGATATAAAGCAATATCCGTATTCGGTATCAAGTATTTTTGCGGTTATTCCAACTATGCCATCATAGCCGACAGTTACTTTTTGAACGGTTGCTCTGTATTTTTTATTATCAAAAAAATCAAGCATCAAAATATCGCCACTATTTTGCGCCGTGAAATTTTTTAATTGCGTATTATATTCAAAAAGTCTAAATTTTTCAACTTCGGCAGGAAAAATATTGCTTAATAAAACATTATTTTCCTGCTTCATGAGATTTTGAAGACTGGTTTCACTGTTAATATTAAATGTTTGTCCGGTTTGAGCATTCAAAAGCCCGACAGCAGAAATGATACCGATAACAATGGAAAACAGTTTTATCAAAAAATGATTCGATATATGCTTTATAATGCGTTTCATAATTTATTTTTTAGTCAATAATACCTTTTTATATATAAATTCTCGAGCAAAGATAATAAAAAAAGTGTACATGGTTTATAAATTTAGGCAAAATATTTAGATTTTTTATAAAAAATATATTTAAGACTTTTTCGGTTGGCTGTTTTTGACGGCAAATGATTAGTATTTGGTGTTATATTCCAGGTGATATTTATTTCGTCAGATTATGTTGCAAACAGCAATAAAACAAAACGCCACTGCGGCGAGCGCAATGACGCTTTATTTGATGTTTTAGTCTTTATTAAAAACCGTCAAGGCATTTTATAATCCAAGTTTGCTTTTTATGCCTGTCGGAATTACATTTTTATGTATTAAAACATTCATGGTTTTGTAGCGAACGTAATTTTCGGAAACGTAGAAAAAGCCGGAATATTCGCTTCCGTCAGTTCCCCACGAGTTTTTTACTTTGTAAAATTTTGCGCCGTTCTGGTCTTTTGCTATACCTATGATATGCATGCCGTGGTCGTCTGTTGTTTCATAATTATCGAATGCTTCCTGTCGCAGTTCCTGTGTTATTTTAAGTTCTGTAACGGGCTTGTCAAATAGCAGTATTTCGGCTTCACGTTCCGTTCTGCTTAACGTTTCCCAGCGTTCGCGGTCTGTTCCGCTGTTGCTGTTTGCTTCCAAGTCGGGTACAACCGCAATACCTTTTCTATACTGAAATCCGCGTTCACTGACATCCGAACTCCATGCAACAGTATAGCCTTGTTCTATACTGTTGTCGATAATTTCTACAAGTTCGTCAATAGGTATGTTGTAATTAATACCCCAGATATAATTATCGGGAACTTCGATAACAAACGGTTTGTAGAACGGATGGTGCGTGAAAGATGTCAGGTTTACATAGTCGTCAAAATTCAACCCAAGCGACTGTGCAAACGATTCGGGAGTATAGGATTTACCGTTATACGTAAACTGTTCTGGATAATTTCCATAATAGGCATTGAGGATTCCTTCAAATCCTTTTTTCCATGCTTTGGTAAGTTTTCGTCCTTTTATTACGGCATCCATATATGCTTTGGTTACGGCGTCAAGTTCGCTGTGGTCGTGTATTGACCCGCCGTAGTTTATGCCGTTATAAACTTCTTCGGGAACAATTCCTGTGTTGCTCATGGTTTCAATAACGTCTTGAAATGAGCCGCCGCCTGCGAAGTTGATTTTGCCGTGCATGCGAACATATTTATCCGCTTTTTTCTCATAGTTATTGCGTGAAACAAACATTACCGACAGGTCGTATTCACCTTTGCCAAGCCGTAGCAGTTCGGATTCGATAAACGACAGTCCTGAAAAACTCCAGCATGTTCCTGACCTGCTTTGATTTTTTACCGCAGTGTGCGGCAATTCTTTTACAACTGTAAATTTGTAGCCTGTTGCAGGCTTTTTTTCTTCGGCTTTGTTGTCCTGTGCCGAAACACTTAATGCGATTACCATTATAATGGTTAAAAATAATACTTTTTTCATTTTGCTGATATTTATTTTTTACAAATTTATAATATTTTTTTGAGTATATGGCAAATTTTTCCAACAAAAAATTACAATAAAGGTTTTTTTCTTTTTCCCATATTGCAAACACTTGCAGTTCGCAATGACGGGCTATGAAATTATGCGAAAGCAATTTATTCGGCATGTTTTTATGGGTATATATAGCCGAATACAGACTAAACATTTATAAATTTACATTTTTTTATTAATTTAGCGCCGTAAAATCAAAAAACAATGGACGCAAATTTAATACCCGATATTATTTATGAACTTCTTGAAAAAAACAAAAAAGTTGTAATTGTCGGACTTGGATATTTTGAAATTACTCATCAGTCGGCATCGTATGATACTGAAACAAAAACTTTGTATCCTCCGATGAATTTTTTGTATTTTAAAAACTGTGAAAACAAATCAGATAATCTTCTTGTTAAAAATATTTCAGAACGACTGGCTATTTCGGAAGATGAAGCATTGCAAAAAACTTTATCATGGATAGATGAAATATGTATTCAACTTGCCGAAACCCAATCTGCTGATTTTGGCAATACAGGCGAATTTTTTATTGATGATGAAGGTAAAATATCATTTCGCTTTTCTGATAAAACGAATATGCTTAAAGACAGTTACGGACTTAAAGAAATATATTTTGAAAAAATAAAATTATGAACAGTTTTGGAAGAATATTCAGAATAAGCATATTCGGCGAATCGCACGGAGCCTGCATTGGTGTTTGTATTGATGGCTGTCGCTACGGAATTGAACTTAACGAAACCGATTTTTTTAATGATATACAGAGGCGCAAAAGCGGTAAACACGGCACAAGCTTGCGAACCGAACATGATACGCCAGAAATCATAAGCGGAGTTTTCAACGGTTTTACAACAGGTTCGCCGATTACGGTTTTATTTAAAAACGAAAATATACAGTCGGAAGATTATTTGCAGTATAAAACTCAACCTCGACCAAGTCATGCCGATTTTGTTGCGATGAAAAAATTTGATGGATTTAATGATTATCGCGGCGGAGGGCATTTTTCAGGAAGACTCACTTTGCCTCTGATTGCAGCAGGCGTTATAGCAAAAAAAAATATACCCGACATAAATATAAATGCAGAAATAATCGAAGCAGGAGGCAAAACCGATATAAACGAAATTATTGAAAATGCAGTTAATGATGGCGATTCTGTCGGCGGAATTATTCAATGTGTTGCAAAAAATATTCCTGTTGGATTAGGCGAACCTTTTTTTGATTCTGTTGAATCTCAAATATCTCATTTGGCGTTTTCAATTCCTGCGGTAAAAGGAATAGAATTTGGAGCAGGATTTTCGTCAGCGCGCATGTTTGGCAGCGAACATAATGATATAATAACAGACGAACACGGCAAAACCGCCACAAACAACAGCGGCGGCATTGTCGGAGGAATTACAAACGGTAACGATTTGGCGTTTAGAGTTGCTGTAAAACCGACATCAAGCATTATGAAAAATCAGCAAACTTTCGATTTTGAAAATAAAAAAATATCAGACTTAAAAATACACGGCAGACACGATGCATGCATTGCTTTACGTATTCCTGTTATTGTTGAAGCAATTACGGCTATAGTCCTTGCCGATTTTATCATGTTAAAAAAATGAATTTAGACAAAGAAAATATTTTATCGCTGCTTGAAAACATCGTACATCCCGAATTTGAAAAAAATATAGTAGAACTTGGGATGATTGAAGATATTGATATTTCTGGTAATGAAATATCTTTCTCTCTTTTGCCAAAGCGGCAGCAGGACCCTTTTGTGGCATCAGTCAAAAAGAAATGCGAACAGTTACTGTCCGAAAAATTTTCAACTGTAAAAATAAAAGTAATCGAACTCCACAAACGGCAAAATACGGTAAAACACAAGCAAATACATGAAAACTACGGTTTGCAGAATGTGAAACATACTGTTGCCGTAATGTCCGGCAAAGGAGGCGTAGGAAAATCGACAATCTCTGTTAATTTGGCGGCAACGCTTGCAAGCAGAGGTTTTAAAGTCGGTTTGGCAGATGCAGATATTTATGGTCCGTCAATTCCGCAAATGTTTGGAGTTCAAAACGCACAACCGATGATGGTGAAAGTTGACGGTTTTGAATTAATTGAACCTGTTGAAAGTTACGGAGTGAAATTAATGTCAATAAGTTTATTTATAAACCACACCGATGCTCTTATGTGGCGAGCGCCAATGGCAACAAGCGCATTGCGACAGCTTGCAGGAGGAACATATTGGGGCGAACTTGACTTTTTGTTGATTGATTTTCCACCCGGAACAGGCGATATTCATCTTACAATGACTCAAGAATTGAAACTTGATGGAGTTATTATTGTTACAACACCGCAACCTGTTGCTCTTGCCGATGCAATACGAGGAATAAATATGTTCGGAAATGACAAAATAAATGTTCCAATATTGGGATTGGTTGAAAATATGGCATGGTTTACACCCGAAGAATTGCCCGAAAATCGTTATTATATTTTCGGAATGAACGGAGGAAAAAATCTCGCTGCCGAAAAGCAAATTCCGTTGTTAGCGGAAATACCGATTGTTCAGTCCATACGGCAAAGCGGAGATGACGGAATACCTTCTGTTTTCACAAACGATATTCGAGCAAAAGTTTTTGATGAACTTGCGGATAATTTTTTAAAACAGATAAAATAATTCGTAATTTTGAAAAAAATATTACCTTTGCTGTCGTAAAACGCCCTTTTAGCTCAGTGGTAGAGCAGCTCATTCGTAATGAGCAGGTCGTCGGTTCAAATCCGATGAAGGGCTCAAACAATAACAGCAATTCATAAAAGAATTGCTGTTATTGTTTACAAAATATTTTGAATAAGTCGGTCATGTTATTTTGTTGAGTTATTGATATGTAATATAATATCAGTAAAAGCCTAAATACGGCGTTATGCAAAAGAATATCGCCTTTTAAAAATACTGTTGAGAAATATGTACTGCGTAATTTCCGAAATTTACATTAATTTTGCGGCATGATAACATTAAATTATCCGGAAATACCTGCGGAAAAAAACCTTGTTGCGGCAACAGGCTTTTTCGATGGCGTTCATATCGGACACCAAACTGTTTTACGTAACATTGCCGATGAAGCAAAACGGCAAAACGCCAAATCATGTGTAGTAACGTTCTGGCCTCATCCGCGTACGGTTTTGGGCAAAGATGCCGAAACGTTGCGACTGCTCACAACCATAGAAGAAAAAGTGGAAATAATATCAAAACTTGGAATAAACTATTTATATCTTATTCCTTTTACGCAAAAATTTTCACAGTTGTCGCCAAAACAGTTTTTTGAAAATATTTTAATAAACAAAACAGGCATATCTCAACTTTATATTGGATATAATCATCATTTTGGACATCATGCCCGTGCAGGTTTTGATGAAATAAAAAAGATAGGAAAAAAATTTAATATTGATGTTTTTAAGACAGATGCGGTAAGTTATGAAAATCAAAAAATAAGTTCTACAAACATACGCAAACTGCTCGAAGCAGGCGATATTGAAAATGCAAATTCCATGCTTGGATACAGTTACTTTGTGCAGGGAATTGTTGTGAACGGCAATCGAATAGGACGTCAATTAGGATTTCCTACTGCAAATATTCAGCCCAATGCATATAAAATGATACCCAAAAACGGAGTTTATGCCGTAACGGTAAAAATCAAAAATGTTGAATATAAAGGAATGTTGAATATAGGTTTACGACCCACTCTGAACAATACCGAAAAGCCGATTGTCGAAGTCAATATTTTCGATTTTGATGAAGATATTTATGATATTGTCATAAGCGTAAAAATCTTGAAAAGGATACGTGATGAACGTTTTTTTGCTTCGCTTGATTTGTTAAAAAATCAATTAAAACAGGACGAATTAACTGTTCGCAAAATATTTGAATGAAAAATGATAATATAAAATAAATTACTACATTTGTTGCATCAAAAAAGTAAAAATAAATGAAATCACTTTATAAATCGCTGAAAATATTGCTTGCATTATTGCTTGCATGTTTTATTTTTGAATCGTGTGCAAGCAGATACAGCAGTAATGGTCGCTATCGTCCGCGAAAAAATAAAAACTGTACCTGTCCTGCATACAGCAGGAATACTATTCAGAATACGGTCGTTTTTCCTATACAGACAGAACAAAAAAAATCATAATATGCATTCGGCAGCATCTAAACAGCGCACGCCAAATGTTGTCGTTATCGGTAACGGCAGTTGGGCAACAGCTCAAATTCTTTTGCTTACTCAAAATCTTGAGTCAACAGGCTGGTTTATAAGAGATGAAAACATGATAAACCATATAAAGCGATACAGGCGAAATCCACGATATTTGCAAACATCAAAAATAGACACATCAAAAATACGGATGTCGAATGATATAAATTTACTTGTGAGCAATGCCGATATTGTAATCATAGCCGTACCGTCGGCATTTTGCAAGACAATTCTCAGCAACATAACATGCGACATAAGCAAAAAATTCATAGTTTCCGCAACCAAAGGAATTATTCCCGATGAACATGTTACACTGTCGGAATATATGAATGAGCAGTTTAATGTTCCGTTTGCAAATATATGCATTATATCCGGTCCGTGCCATGCCGAAGAAATAGCATTGCAACGCCTGTCGTATCTTACATTTGCAAGCAAAAAAACCGAAGCGGCGGAAACAATAGCAAAACTTTATACAGCATCTTACATTCGTGCTATAATCAGTACCGATATTTACGGAACCGAATATGGAGCGATACTTAAAAATATTTATGCAGT
This sequence comes from Prevotellaceae bacterium, assembly GCA_031255755.1. Taxonomy (GTDB): domain Bacteria; phylum Bacteroidota; class Bacteroidia; order Bacteroidales; family UBA932; genus JAIRKV01. Next base: position 13,798 of record JAIRRX010000147.1, read on the forward strand.
TGGCGTTGGTATTTGCTTGGGACTGGGATACGGCGACAATTTCATTTCTGTTTTTACGGCAAATGCTCATCGCGAAATGAAACGCTTTTTAAATGAATCATATCCATCGAAACGAAATACAAGCCTTTCGTCATATCTCGGCGATTTGCTGGTAACATGTTATTCAAAATTCAGTCGTAATCGCACATTCGGAATACTTGTAGGTAAGGGCTATTCGCCCGAAGAAGCGATTTCGGAAATGAAAATGATTGCCGAAGGATATTATGCCGCACGTGGAATTTACGAAGTAAACAAACGGCTGAATATAAGCATGCCTGTTGCAAAGGCTGTTTACAAAATACTGTACACGCGAGCAGCCGCAGACAAACAAATGAAACTGTTAGCCGAAGAATTAAGATAACATCATCTGTAATTTTTCGTTTTGCATTTATTAATTTGAAACCAAATTTTTTACAGTTTGGCAGAAATCACGAACAAACATAACCAATGTCTTTCACAAACTGTGTTACGGTGAGTCTGTGTACGTTCAAAATACGCGCTATTGCCGATTTTGACACTTTTTTATCCAGCAGATTTTTTATTTCTGCTTCCTTTCCCGTTAATTTCCTGACTTTGGATTTACTGCCTTTCGGGCGACCAAGCACAACACCTTCGGCACGTTTGCGAGCAAGGGCTTCTTTGGTACGCTGCGAGATAAGGTTTCGTTCTATTTCGGCGGAAAGTCCGAAAGCAAAAGCAAGGACTTTAGAATTGATATCGCTTCCCAATCGATAATTGTCTTTGATTGTCCAAACCTGAATGTCGCGATTCATACATTCGTTGAGAATGCCCATAATCATTAACAAATTTCTTCCCAATCGCGATAACTCGGAACAAATGAGAATATCGTCTCTTTTCATTTTTTTGAGAAGTTTGCCGAGTTTTCTGTCTTGAATGTTTTTTGAACCTGAAATTGTCTCTTCAATCCATTTGTCCACTACCATAACGTTTCTTTCGCAAAATCCGTTGATTTCGAAACGTTGATTTTCTACTGTTTGTTTATCGGTACTTACCCGAATATAACCATAAATCATAAATAATTTTGTTTAAAATAAATATACATAAAATTTAACCTTACAAAAATAGTATATTTTTTT
>JAIRRX010000151.1 GCA_031255755.1 Prevotellaceae bacterium
TTTACAATTTTTGACAGTCGTAAATATTTTTTATACGGTTTTTCATATTTTTTGTTTATGAATTCCGTCCAATCGCAATGTTATTATTTAAAATCCGACTGAATTCCGTCCAATCGCAATGTTATTATTTAAAATCCGACAGGATTCTGTCCAATCGCAATGTTATTATTTAAAAGTCCGACTGAATTTCGTTCAATAGCGTTGTCATTATTTAAAATCCGACTGAATTCCGTCTAATCGCAATGTTATTATTTAAAATCCGACAGGATTCCGTTCAATCGCAATGTTATTATTTCAAATCCTGCAGAAATTTCTGTTTATATCTTTCCAAACGTTAAAAATACATAATGTTTACAGTCCAACAGCTCGAGTTTTGTATTCTTTTATACATGCATCCAGACGTTCGTGGGCAGTTGTGTCTCCCGGCACATTGTGCGAAGGATGAATATAAAGTTTTACGCCACGTTCAGCCAGAATTTCAGCAACAGTGCAAATAGTCATCCAAACGGCAGTAATTAATGCAACAGTAGAAACAGGACCTATTTTATCCTGATGATTTTTCAAATCAACAGAAGCATCAACAAGCGGACAGCACGAATCTACAACAAGGTCGGCAATTTCAAACAGATTTTTTCCTGCCGAATGGCGCGGTTTTTTATTACCGGTGGCGCCTGCCGAGCCGTAAACAATAACTTTCATACCCTGTTTTTTTGCTTCCAGCGCAACATCAATATTTACAGCATTGATTCCAGTATGCGAAAAAAGCCACAGGCAATCGCGTTTGTCAAAATTCCAGCTTTTCATTATTGTTTGCCCATAACCTTCGGCTCGTTCGAGAAAAAGAAATTGATGTATGCCCATTTCACCAACGATATGAGTAAAAAAGGTAAGCGGAAGTTCGCACAGAGGGTGAAATCCAACAAAACTGCCAATTCGCGGATACATTTCTTCAACAGGAAGATTTGCATGTCCGCAGCCGAAAGTGTGTACCCAGCGTCCGGCTTCGATTGTGTTTGCCATTATTTCCGCTGCTTTTTTGATTTGTTCCATTTGAGTTGCCTCAATTTGATTCATTACGCTTTGAGCGTTTTTAAGCCATTGATTTGCTAACATTTTTTTAAAATTTAAATTGATTTATGATATTTAATTGATATATTACTCAACTTTAACAGATTTACAGTTTGTTTTACTTTTTGCAACAGGAAGTACAATCATCATCATTATGACAGCAAATGCGAGCGCTATTGGGAAACAGGCAAAATCGCCACTGTCAAATAAAATTCCCATAAATTTATTAAAAGCGAACTGTCCGAGCAAGCCGATAAAAATTGCTATTGAAAATGCCGTTCCCGACAGTTCTCTGAAAGCGCTGCCAAGATAATTGAACACCACAGGATATGTAGCCCCAACGCCAAAACCAATTAACGCCATTGACAAATAAACTACAATAATACCGCTTGCAAAATATAAACACGCAACCCCAACAACTGCTATTGACAAATAAAGATAAAGCGTTGCCGTGTCTTTAAGTTTTTTCATAATTGCGCCAAGCGGAATACGACCTGTCAACATGCCTATTGTAAACCATGTAAGCGAAAGTGTTGCCGCATCTTCTCCCATTTTATGAGATGCATTTTGCAAAAAACTTGGAGTAAAGCTGCCCGTTATGCCTTCAAATCCGCTTTGAAAAAACAGTATCAATGCAAACAGTATAAGCGAAGGATATTTCAGCAATCCCAACGATTTACTCAACGACACGCTGCCTTTGGGTTTGGCTTTTGGAAACTGTATGGATATAAAAAGTATTACAAAAAGAATCATCACGCACGATACGCAGTGCAACGGTATTGTATAATCGGTTATAAAATAATTTAGCAAAGTCCACAATAATGCTCCGATGCAGTAAAATGCGCCGAGAATACTTAATCGAAAGCCGCGTTTTCTGTCGTCATAAATTTCAGCAACAAGGGCGTTTGTTTCTCCGTTAAGAATACCGCCGCCCAAGCCAAGCATAAACATCGAAACATGAAGGATATTGATATTTTTAAAATTTGCAAGCCCCTGAATACCCGCAAGCGCAAGCAATGCGCCAACTATCAGCAGCCATTTGTATCCGAATTTATCTACAATATATCCGAACAGAACCGTGCCTGTAATAATTCCTGTTGATAATGTTGCAGGAAGAGAATTTGCGCCTTCAACTATTTTTTTTAGAGGCTCCAAAATAGGAGCAAGCGCCAACATTGTAACGCCGAAAAAAGCCAAACCTGCACAGGCTGCAACAAAAACTAAATTTCTTTTATACATATTTTATTTTTTGTAGTGATTTGTCCGCAAAAGTAATAATAATTTTGGTAATAATTTAAAAGCATGTTAAATATTCCACACACTCTTAACGATTAATTATTTTTGCCGTCATAAATCATGTTTTTTATTGCTTCATACGAAACGGAATAATCATATCCGCGCGAAAGGGCAAATTTCATTAACTTTGCAATAAGTTCCGACTGAGATTTTGCTTTTGTTGTTTTCAGTTTTTTTGCAAGTTCTGCGACAACGGTTTCGCCGTATGCTTCGTCTGATATATTTTCAAGCGCATTTTTTATAAATTCTTCTGGTATTTGCTTTGCGCGAAGGTGATATTCTATTTTCTGTTTTCCCCACTTTGAAACATCGTGTTTTGTGCGGGCAAAAGAGCAGGCAAAACGCAGGTCGTCAACAAAGCCTGCATTCTGCAATTTTTGTATTATTTCTGCAATTTTTGCAGGTTCTATTTTATATTCAATCAGTTTTTGACGTATATCACAAGTGCATTTTTCATAACTGCTGCACAGTGCTTGCAGTCGTATTAGCGCTTCTTCGGGTGTTATCTGTTTCATTTTTTGACGGACTGATTTTATTGTATATTAATTTTTAACATTCGATTTTTATTGTTCAGGTCTCTGCGTAATTCCATAACTTTAAATCCTTTTTGCCTGAACATATTTTGTGTTTCTTTTGCAAGATTTTCATTTATTTCCACATAAATTTTTCCATTATCCGCAAGATGCGAAGCTGCAAAATCGGCTATTGCGCTGTAAAATTTCAATGCATCGTCATCAGGCACAAACAACGCCGAATGAGGTTCAAAATAAAGAACATTTCGTTTCATTTTTGATTTTTCGGATTCGCAAACATACGGCGGATTACTCACAATGCAATTAAATTTGATATTCGTAAAATCATTTGCCGACAAAATATCATTACAAAAAAATGTAATATCAACATCATTATTTTCGGCATTTTGTGCGGCTTTTTGTATTGCTTTTTCAGAAATATCAAGGGCATAAATTTTTGCATTTTTCAGATTTTTTGCAAGAGCCACAGCAATACATCCGCTTCCTGTACCAATATCAATTATTGTCGCAGCATCTTTGTTTTCATCTATTATCCAGTCAACAAGTTCTTCTGTTTCGGGGCGTGGAATGAGAACATTTTTATCAACCGAAAACTTTAATCCGTAAAATTCGGCTGTTTCCAGAACGTATTGCAAAGGCGTATTCAGCAGCAGCAAATCCAATGACTTTAACAAATTTGTGTTAAATTTTTCATCAAGTCTTTTTTGTTTGTCGATATAAAAGTCGGTTTCAGAAATTTTCCAAAAATGTTGCAACAATGCCAAAGTTATAAATCTTATTTCGGTTTCATTAAACTGTTGATGCAGTCTGCGTTTTATTATATCGGCAACTTCGGCAATAATCATTTCGTTTAAAACAAATTCAACATATCAATCGTATTACTTTAATAAATCTTCGATTTGCATGGTGATTATATCCGTCAATGTTTCGTCCATAGTATTGATTTGTTGTGGAACAAGACTTTGAGCCGTCATTCCCGGAGCGATGTTTATTTCAATAAAATACAGTTTCCCACGACTGTAAATATAATCAATGCGCACAAGTCCTTTGCATCGCATTTTGTCATAAATCAACGATGAAACGTCATGAACCAAATGTGCTGCTTCTTCCGAAATATTTGCAGGCGTTATTTCTGTTGCCTGTCCGTTATATTTGGCATCGTAATCGAAAAATTCGTTTTGTGAAATGATTTCGGTTATAGGAAACAGCAATTTTCTGTCTGATGTTTTTATCATTCCGCATGTAAGTTCGCGCCCTTCGATAAATTCTTCGATAATTACCGATTTGTCTTCTTTGAAGGCTTCGTCAACTGCCTTTTGTAAATCATCTACTGATTTTACCTTGTTTATTCCGAAACTTGAACCACCTTCGTTAGGCTTGACAAATACAGGCAATCCGAGATTTCGTATAATATCATCAGCATCAATTTTTTCATCTTCCAACACCTGAATTGCTTTTGGCATACAAATTCCGGCAGTCGCCAGATATGATTTGCATGCAAATTTATTAAACGATAGCGCCGCCGTCAAAACATCGCAAGTCGAATAAGGTAATTGTATCATATCAAAATAGCCTTGCAATTTTCCATCTTCTCCCGGCGTGCCGTGAATTGTTATGTAAGCACAATCGAAAGTGATTTTTATTCCGTTGTTGATAAATGAAAAATCATTCTTATCAACAGGTATTTCAGGCAAATGTTCCTGCCTTACAACCCACTTTGAATCTTTGATTACAACCAGAAAAGGATTGAATTTTTGTATGTCGATAGCCGACATTATCCGATTTGCGCTTTTTAGTGAAATTTCATGTTCCGATGAATTTCCACCTGCAATAATTGCTATATTTTTCATGTTTTTAATTTTTCGTATTGTAATAATTTCCGTAAAAGTAGAAAATATTTATACGATAACAAACAAATATTCAAAAAAAATAAATGAAAATAACAACCGTAATAAGTGTTTGGATTTTTTAGAAATTATTTAAATCACAATTTTCAAAGTTTTATAAATGCCAAACTCAAATCTTTTCATGCTTTACAAAGTTTATCAAAATGCTTAATTCATGCTGCGAGCCTGTTCAAATATACTTTTATCTTCGTTATTCGGATTGGGTTTGAAATTTTCTGATTCTTCAAGTTTTTTGAGAATTTTTTCTTCATCCTTGCTTAATTTTTTAGGAATCCATACGCTTACATATACCAGCAAATCTCCAGTTCCATATCCATTAACATCGGGAACACCTTTGCCTTTCAATCGCAATATTTTTCCTGATTGCGTTCCCGGCGCAATTTTAATTTTTACTTTGCCATCAACAGTTGGAATTTCGACAGTACAGCCAAGAGCGGCTTGTGGAATATTGATAAACAGCGTATATAATAAATCGTTACCATCTCGTATAAGTTCCCTGTCGGGAATTTCTTCAATTACAACAATCAAATCGCCGTTTATTCCGCCACGACGCGCTGCATTTCCTTTTCCCGATAATGTAAGTTGCATTCCTTCGCCAATGCCGGCAGGTACTTTGAAATTTATTTCCGATTCCTGTTTTATAATTCCTTCGCCCTGACAATAACTGCAAAGCGTTGCAATGGTTTTTCCCTGTCCCTGACATGCAGAACATACCGAAACTTGTTGCATTTGTCCGAACATTGTTCTTGCTATTCTTACGCTTTTACCAGAACCGTTACATGAGCGGCAAACATTATATTTGCCATCTTTTGACCCGCTACCGTTACAATGGCTGCAAGCAACAAATTTGTTCAGTTTTATTTTTTTATCAGCGCCTTTTACGGCTTCGGCAAGATTAAGTTTTATGCGAATACGTACGTTAGAACCACGACTTGTATATTGTTGCGAATATCCATTGTCTCCGCCGAATATAGAACTGAATGCGCTTCCAAAACCTTCACTGAAAATATCTCCAAAACGTGAGAAAATATCGTTTATATCCATAGATGCCCCATAACTTCCTGCTCCGTTTTCAACTCCTGCATGTCCATATTGGTCATAACGCGCACGTTTGTTCGTGTCGCTAAGAATATCGTAAGCTTCGGCGGCTTCTTTGAATTTTTCTTCGGCTTCTTTATTTCCCGGATTTTTATCGGGATGATATTGAATGGCTCTTTGACGATAAGCCTTTTTTATTTCTTCATCAGTTGCGTTTTTTTGCACTCCAAGTATCTCGTAATAATCGCGTTTTGCCATAATCTTTATTCTCCCATAATTACTTTGGCAAAACGTATTACCTTGTCGTTTAGTATATAACCTTTTTGAGCAACATCTATAATTTTTCCTTTTTTCGATTCATCCGATACAGGAAATGTGGTAACAGCATCGTGTATATTTGTATCCAGTTCGTGGTTGATAGTTTCAATTTCGGTTAATCCTTCAGATTTAAGAAATCCCAGTAATTTATTGTGAATTAAAACAACACCTTCTTTTATTGCATCAATATCTGTTGTTGTTTCCAATGAAATAAGGCATCGATCGAAATCGTCAAGAACAGGAAGCAAACCTTTTATAACTTCTTCGCCGCCATTGCGCAAAATGTCAAGTTTTTCACGTGCAGTGCGTTTACGATAATTATCAAATTCGGCTGATAAGCGTAAATATTTGTCATTAATTTCTGCCAATTTTTCCTCGAAATTTATTTCTTCTGTCGGAATTTCATTTTCTGTTTCAGCCTGATTTTCGATTTTCATATCGTCATTTTCAACATGTTCATTGATATTGCTCTGATTTCCTTTGTTTTTACTGTTTTTATTTTTCATATCTAAAAATTTGATATTAATATATCAAACAAAATTCTTGCCAAAGCCGAAATAATGCCAAAAAGGCAGAAAACGTAAACTTTATGTTATCAAATCAATCATTCTATAAAAAGCAGAAATTAGATGCAAAAGTTTAATCCGTTTTTAAGAATAAATATGTCAATTATTTGGCGCTTTTATGGAATTTTCGGTAAGAATCGGCTCTATTATGTAAAATAATCCGTAAACCAATTTACGTGTTGCAATATCCGTATTGTCATAAGGAATTTTTGTACGCGGAACTATGGTTTGTGCGGATGCATTAACAACTTCAAATTCTATAATATCTGTTTTTCCGTTATTGGTAAACGATATTTTAGCCTTCGGTATATCTATTGCTTTTTTATCTGCAATATCAATATTATAATTCTGAAGTTTTTGTAATATAATGTCTTCCGTTTTGTTAGTGCCATTACTGTTGACTTCCAATCTGAAACTCATTCTCAATCCGCTGTACGGCACAAGTTGCGGGTATGTATAATAAAATTTCAAAAGATTTTCTTTGCATTTTTCATCTGTTGTTGATATTCGTGCATACAGTTCATAAACACGCGCCAGAAATAAAACTTCGTATTCACTGTCAATATATTCTATGTCGGTTATCTTGTCAAGATATTGCAATGCTTTTAATTTTTCACCGCGTTCCGTACAAATGTAAGCCAAATATAACCGTATATATTTTTTAAGAAAAGACCGTTTATCGCTATCCAGAAATTTTTCGTACAGACGCACAAAATATTTATTACTGAAAGCAGCATGCAACGCCAACATTATTTCATCAAAAGTAACGGTAGATTCCGATGAAAAAATACGGAAAAACACCTCTTCCCGTTCCTGATTTGCAGCTAACTGATTTAATAAAACAAGTCTATTCAAAAATAAATTTGCTTTATTATTTGCAATATTAACAAGCGATTTAAGCGATATTCGATAGTTTCGATTTTCAAATTTTTCGACTTCTATTTTTTGTTTATCAATTACTGTCTGCAAAAATTTCATGGAACTGTTATAATGACTTTGTCCCCATGTCGTACCGATGTGCAGTTCCTTGAAATTTTGTGCTTTTTTCAAATGCAGTTCGGCTTTATCAAGTTGACCGTTATACAAAAAGCCGCGTGCAAGTGCAATATTATACCATCCCCAGCCTGCCGAACTTCCGTTTTCGCGTATCAGTTCGTTTATCCTTTTTATTCCCGCTACGGGATTGCTTTTCATTACTTCGATAATCATGCTGTAATATTCATCTTCTTTCAATCGTTTATCACCTGTTTCACGGGAACGTGAAATCTTGAAATATGTATCAGCATCGGAAAAATATCCGTTTATAAAACAAAATATCGCATAGTTATTGTATGGAAACACAGTATAATATTCCATTTTACGGAAATAATAAAGCGCCGAATCTGCATTGTTTTCATAATCGTGAATGATTGCCAGATAATGATATGCGCTTAATCTGTCTCCTTCGATGGCAAGATATGAGAATGTTTGTTCGTTCAAAGCGGCTTTTTTGTTTGTTTCGGCAAGGCTTTTATGTAGATAGTAAAGCGCTTTTTTGTCGTTTTCTTTTATCGAATTTTCGAGAAAATCGTATTTTTCTTTCGTATAAAATCTGTTGCGGTGAATTGTCCATGCAATATAATTATCAGCTCCCAATATGTCGCGCTGTAAATTCCATGATTTATAATGTTCGAGCAGGTTAATTACCGAATCAGGATGTTCGAGATTACTGTACGCATCCATCAAACAGTTTACAAGCATAGTATAATCCGACTGTACTATTCTTAACGGCGCGTACTCTTCATAGGAATTATAATTAGCCGAAAGTTTTGCAGAAAACTCTTTTTCAAGAAGTCGCATTGCCTTTGTCAAAGGAGCGATGCAATTTTTGAATCCCAAATAATCGGCTGCACGCTCATATTTGAAAATTCCTTCATACAGATGTCCTACATAATATGTAGAATCAAGCCGAATAAATTCGCGCGAACGAATCAACGCTTCACGATTGTCATAATCCAAATCAAAACGTTTTACGTCAATTTCATAACGCGCCGCTTCTTTCGACTGCGCATTTGCAAGATTACATATCACAAACATGCAAATAATTATATAATATTTTCTCAACATCGTTTTATTTTAATTTTACTGTTTAAACTATTATTAAATAAACAATTAATAGCGACAATGCTGTTGAATTGTATGAAAAAGTTATTATGCATTATTATTTTTTATTTATTTTTTATGTAATAATTTTTTCCTATTTATCATTAAATTTCATACACTTTTATGTTTTCCAAAAAATAACAAAAAATCATATTCTGTGTTCATATTTTCAAAATTTATAAGTTAATGCTATTATGTAAGCCTGAAACAAATAATTTCTCAAAACCAAAGTACTTATAATTTTGTAATTTTCTGTAAAAAATAATAACAAAACTTATTCATTATTTATTTTCAATTTTGCAAGCCTTGTGATTTCTTTATCTATCAAGGTATTTAGCGTTTTTT
>JAIRRX010000008.1 GCA_031255755.1 Prevotellaceae bacterium
AAAGATCCGCTGTTTGTATTTAATCTGTCAATTTTTAAATGTTTATAAGCAAGTTCGGTAACTTCGCGACCGCGCGGCGTGCGCTGTAAAAATCCTTCCTTTATTAAAAACGGCTCATAAACTTCCTCTATTGTTCCGGCATCTTCGCCTACGGCTGTTGCTATTGTTGTTAATCCTACCGGACCTCCTCTAAATTTATTTATTATCGTAGTAAGAATTTTATTATCCATGCTGTCCAAACCGCGTTTGTCAATATTCAAGGCATCAAGAGCATATTTGGTAATATCAATATCAATACTTCCGTTTCCCTTTACCTGCGCAAAATCGCGCACACGCCGCAATAAAGCATTGCAGATACGAGGAGTTCCGCGACTGCGAAAAGCAATTTCTTCGGCTGCATCATCATTAATAGCAACATTCAAAATAATTGCAGAACGTTTTATTATATGCAAAAGCGTAATATAATCATAGTATTCCAAATGACAGTTTATTCCAAATCGTGCGCGTAAAGGACTTGTAAGTAATCCGCTGCGCGTTGTTGCGCCTATAAGAGTAAAAGGATTTATTGAAATCTGCACCGACCGCGCGCTTGGTCCTTTATCAAGCATAATATCTATGGTATAATCTTCCATTGCAGAATAAAGATATTCTTCAACAACAGGACTTAAACGATGAATTTCATCAATAAACAAAACATCGCCTTCTTCGAGATTTGTTAATAAACCAGCCAAATCTCCGGGTTTATCAAGAACAGGACCTGATGTTATTTTTAAACCTACATTCATTTCATGGCTAATAATATGAGCAAGCGTTGTTTTTCCAAGTCCCGGAGGTCCGTGAAGTAAAACATGGTCGAGCGATTCGCCGCGAAGCAACGCCGCTTTTACAAATATTTTAAGATTTTCAATAACCTTTTCCTGTCCGAAAAACGAAGAAAATTCCTGCGGACGTATTTGATTTTCAAAATCTTTATCTTTAAAATCTTTTTCTTTATGAGGATTAAAATTATCTTCCATACTGTTTTTAAAATATTAAATTTATTGCGATATTTCCAACATTCTTAAAATTGATTTTTTTGCTTTTTCAATCAAATCACTATCAATTATTATTTCAGGAGTTTCATTTTTCAGCGTATTATAAACCTTTTCCAAAGTAATCATTTTCATAAATTTACAGTCATTGCATCCGCAAGTTGAATCAATCGGCGGCGCAGGAATAAAAGTTTTTTGAGGACTTGAAATTTGCATTTGATGCAAAATTCCCGATTCGGTTGCAACTATAAATTGCTTACATTCATCTTTTTTTGAAAATTCAAGTAAGGCTGCAGTAGAACCTATTTTATCAGCCAAAATCAAAACCGTTTTTTTACATTCGGGATGAGCCAGTACTTTTGCTGCAGGATATTTTTGTTTTAATTCAATTATTTTTTCAACCGAAAATTCTTCATGTACATGACATGCTCCGTCCCAAATAACAATATCATTTCGTTTTGTAATTGACTTGATATACGAACCAAGATTTCTGTCAGGTAAAAAAACTATTTTTTCATTTTTCGGCAAACTTTCAATTATTTTTACAGCATTGCTCGATGTGCAGCAAATATCAGTCAACGCTTTAACTCCAACGCTTGTGTTTACATAAGAAACAACCGTATGATTAGGATAATTTTTCAAAAATATTTTTAAGTCTTCCGCGTTGCACGAATCGGCAAGCGAACATCCTGCTTTCGGTTCCGGTAAAAGTACTTTTTTGTTCGGCGAAAGAATTTTTGCCGTTTCAGCCATAAAATTCACTCCGCAAAACAAAATAATATCAGCTGTCGTATTTGCTGCAATCTGTGAAAGTTGAAGACTGTCGCCAACAAAATCGGCAATATTTTGAATATCCGCAGTTTGATAAAAATGAGATAAAATAACGCAATTTTTTTCTTTCTTTAATTTAAATATTTCTTCTGATAAATTCATTTTTTATTTTTTTTCAATATTATTTTTTCTACAATTATAATTTAAATACATTTTTTTTATTTTTATAAAATTACTGTTGTTTGATATGAGATGTTGATTTTGTTAGAAAATTTATACGAAAATACATCTTTTTTTCTTATTAAGAAAAAGTAAACAAAAATTATGTAATTAAAGATTTAGTTTGAACATATTTATGTGATAAAATAAACATGTGTTGAAAAGTGAAATGTTGATATAAAATCAATATTATACGCTGTTTTTTATGTTGAAAATTTCAATAAAAATTCGAGCAGATAATTTGTTGTTTTAAAATTTTTTTTATATAAGAAATCGTATGTTTAAAATCCAAAAAAAGATTTCATATATAATTTTTTTTATTAAACAGATGTTTCAACATTTTGTAAACATAAAAATTGTATTTTTGTAGAAAAAAATAAAAAATGAAAATAGGATTTGCTGCCGACCATGCGGGTTATCAATTAAAAATTTTTTTGATTGAATTAATGAAAAACGAAGAAAATGAAGTTGTTGACTTCGGAACAAATTCAACAGAAAGCGTTGATTATCCTGATTTTGCGCATCTGCTGGCTGTTGCAGTTGAAAATGGCGAAGTTGATTACGGAATAGCAATTTGCGGTTCAGGAAACGGAATAAACATGACTTTGAACAAACATCTAAAAATACGCGCAGCGCTTTGCTGGAATGAAGAAATTGCCGCTCTTGCGCGTAAACATAACAATGCAAATGTATGTTCGCTTCCTGCTCGATTTATTTCGGAAGCCGAAGCCGCAAAAATTGTTGTAATATTTTTGAAAACCGATTTTGAAGGCGGACGTCATCAAAAGAGAATAGATAAAATTGAATGTTTTTGAAACATTATATTTACACCGTTTGTTTGAAAATGTTATATATTTTCAATGTTAACGGTTTGTAATAAAATATATTATTGTTATATTTTTTAAAAACTCTGTCAAATATTAATTTTTAATTTCTTCGGATTGTTTCGCTGTATAATAATGACAATCTTTTATTTTTCGATAATCATTCATCAGTCGTTAATTGAGAACGTTTCTTGATTTTTTGCTACTTTTGCACACTCAAACATACATTTGCATGAATAAAAATTTGATAAATATTGTAAAAGAAAAAATACTTGTGCTTGACGGGGCAATGGGTACAATGATTCAAAAATACGGATTTGGAGAAAATGATTACCGCGGCTCACTGTTTGCAAAATCGAATATTGAAATGAAAGGCAATAATGAAATACTTGTACTTACGCAACCGCAGTCTATTATTGATATTCACAGAGCATATCTTGCCGCAGGCGCTGATATTATCGAAACAAATACACTTAATGCAAATGCCGTTTCGCTTGCCGATTATAAAACGGAAAACCTTGCGTATGAAATAAATTATCAGGCGGCTACGCTTGCGCGCAAGGCAGCATGTGAATTTTCGACAAACGAAAAACCACGTTTTGTTGCAGGTTCGGTAGGACCAACAAACAAGTCGCTTTCAATATCGCCGGATGTCGAAAATCCTGCTTATCGCAATTTGACGTTTGATGAATTGTATGCTGCATATTTTGAACAGGCACAAGGCTTGATTGATGGAAAAGTGGACGCTGTTTTGGTCGAAACTGTTTTTGATACGCTTAATGCCAAAACGGCTCTTATTGCAATACGCGACTGTTGCAGGCAAAAATCTGTTGATATTCCTGTTATGATTTCGGTAACTTTGAGCGATGCAGGCGGCAGAACTTTGTCGGGGCAAACTCTTGATGCTTTCTATAATACATTTTCGAGTATGAATTTGTTTTGTATAGGATTAAACTGCGGCTTCGGCTCAAAACAAATGATGCCTTACATACAGGAACTTGCACGGATTTCAAGTTTCAATATATGTGTGTATCCGAATGCAGGACTGCCCGACAGATTTGGAAAATATAATATGTCGCCCGAAGATATGGCAAATGACGTCGAACTGATATTGAAAAACGGCTGGGTAAATATCATTGGAGGATGCTGCGGAACAACACCGGAACATATTAAAAAAATAGCGGAAAGAGTTGATAAATATCAACCTCGAAAACCGATAAAGCAAAATCATGTTACGTCATTCAGCGGATTGGAAGTTGTGAAAGTATCTGGCGAAAATAATTTTATAAATATAGGAGAACGGACAAACGTTGCTGGTTCAAAAAAATTTGCACGACTGATAAAAGAACAAAAGTTTGAAGAAGCCATGTCGGTTGCCCGTCAACATATTGAAGATGGCGCTCAAATTATAGATGTTTGCATGGATGATGCAATGATAAATTCGCAAAAAGCAATGTGCGACTTTTTAAACATGCTTGCATCCGACCCGAACATATCCAAAGTTCC
>JAIRRX010000023.1 GCA_031255755.1 Prevotellaceae bacterium
TATTTATCAGTAATATTTATAAATACGCAATGAATCAAAATATTTTCTTTTTAGATGCAGTTGCAACAAAATCTTTTAAGTAAAACGGTTCAAAATAAGCAATATCAACAAAATTTGATTTTGCAAATTTCTCATCTGCAATATCAATCATTCCTTTTGCAGATGCTTTGATGTCAGCAAATATTGCATTCGGCGAACTGATTATTGATTTACATTTTTCTGCGCCGTTTCCGAAAAATATTATTTTATTTGTTTTTAACAGTTCGGCATAAGTATTTTCGTCAATTATTTGCGCTGATATTTGGTTTATCATATTGGCGTTGCTGTCAAATAATGCAGTGTAAACTTCCATTCGGCGGGCATCAATCATTGGACATAAAAGTATTTCAGGCGATGGTTTTGTTTTTTCAACAGCAAGTTTTGCCAGCGAATGTAAACTGCCGACTGCAATCAAAGGCTTGTTTGCGCCGAAACATAAACCTTTGGCGGTTGAAACGCCTATACGTATTCCTGTGTATGAGCCTGGACCTTCGCTTACTGCAATTGCATCCAAATCCGCTGTATTGATATTTTCTTGAGTTAAAAGTTCATCTATAAAAACCGATAATTTTGCAGCATGGGCAAATTCGCCATCGCTTTCACGCAAAGCAATTAATTGTTTGCCTTGCGACAAGCCAACCGAACAAACTGATGTTCCTGATTCTATACTTAAAATTCTTGACATGTTTTGTAAATTATTTTACAAATTTATATGAAATTTTGAATTATCCGACTATCCAAAGCGATTTTGATTATTTATGCCAAAGTTCAATTATCATCTGAATTTTTTGTTATATTGCAAATATTTACAGTACATTAAAAGTATTATTCTTCGGTTTCTCTGTTTGATATATATTTACGCCATTTGTTAATCAACATTTGCATATTGTCAGGCATGGGAACTTCAAATAACATTTCCTGTTTTGTTACAGGATGTACAAAACCCAATATTGCAGCATGTAAAACATGATGTGGTACAATAGCAAAACAGTTATTAATGAATTGTTTATACTTCGTAAAAGTAGTTCCGTATAATATTCTGTCGCCGCCGTAGCGTCCATCGTTGAAAAGTGGATGTCCGATATGTGATAAATGTACGCGGATTTGATGAGTTCTGCCTGTTTCCAGTTTACATTCTATTAATGATACATAACCTAAATCTTCGATAACTTTGTAATGAGTAACAGCATGTTTTCCAATACTTTGGTCGGCATAAACTTTAAAACGCAATCTATCGCCTGTACTTCTCGCAATATTTCCGGTGATTGTTCCTTCTTTATTTTCAAATCGTCCCCAAACCAGAGCAAAATAATGACGCTGTACGGTATGATTAAAAAACTGCTGTGCCAAATCTTTCAGCACATCAAGTTTTTTCGCAACGACAATCGTTCCCGAAGTATCTTTATCAATACGGTGTACAAGCAGACCTGCGCGTTCGTCATCAAGGTTAACAATTTCATTTTTACGCAGATAATAAGCAAGAGCATTTACCATTGTACCCGAATAATTTCCGTGTCCGGGATGCACAACCATTCCTGCGGCTTTGTTTATTACAAGCAAATCATCATCTTCATATAAAATATCAAGCGGAATATTTTCTGGAATTATTTCTATTCCGCGCCTTTCATAAGGCATTACTATTGATATTTTATCAAGAGGCTTGACTTTATAATTACATTTTTTTACTATTCCGTTTACAAAAATCCAACCCGAATCGGCTGCATTTTGTATTCTGTTACGCGATGCTCCTTCGATTTTATCTGTTACATATCTGTCAATCCTAACAGGCGACTGTCCTTTATCAACTGTAAACGAATAATGTTCATAAAGTTCGTTTTGTTCTTCGTTTATAACATTATTTTCATCCGACATTTTACTTTGATACGATTATTTTTTTTGTTTCCTTAATTTTCTTTCCATCATAAATACGTACAATGTATGTGCCTGCCTGTAAATCCGAAACTCTGATAATATTATTGTCGCTGTTTTGAATTTTTACCAGTCGTCCGCTCATATCATATATTTCAATTCGTTTTGCGGTAATGTTATCGGCATTGTCAACCCAGTTCATACGTATGTAATCGGCTGACGGATTCGGCGCCAGTACAACTCCCGATACTCCGGTAGTGGGATTTTCAGGCGGCAAAACAGGATTTTCAGGAAAACGTTCGGCTGATGAAAATATAGGACGAATCATTGGCGAGCCATCATAAATACTTGGCTCCCATGAATTTGAAAGATTATAAAAAACTTTGTCGCGATGGTTTCTGTTACGGTCAAAGCCGAGATTTATAAAATCATCATTTGTTTGCATCCAACCTACATAAAAAGTTGTTCGGCGTCCAATAAATAAAGGTGTTGTGAATTTGTAAGCAACAAATTGATTCAAACTGTCTGAATACTCAGGTTTTGTTGCGTTTTGTGTATATAATATTTCTCCCGGAACGCCGTTGTCATCGCTCCATACGGTAAGCCTGAATTTATTATTTTCATTTACATTGCCGATTGTATGATTAAAATACATATAAACACCTCTTAACGAATCGCTTGCAAAACAATAAAACTTGACTGCCGCTTTTCCAGTTGCCGAACCTACGCCAAAAAGACCATATCCGTTTTCGGCTGTTCCATCATCGTATGCGTAAATGTCGTAAAATTTATGATAATAAACAGTTGTGTCGTTATATCTGTAATCGGCGCGTGCAGGGTCGCTGTCGATTGTTAGATATGATTTTATTTCAAATTCCGCACTGTCGGTATCGGAATAAAAATCATAATCAATAGGAAAACTGCGATTGAATGTTTCAAAATCATGAATATTTTCCACTCCTCCCGAAAATTCGAGAATTTCGCCATTACCAAACAACGGCGTAATTGAAAAATGTCTAACAACATTTCTTGTTCCCCATCCAAAGTTGCTGTAAGTTAGATTTATTGCCATTTCGTCTCCGAACAGTTTTGCACGTGCATCGGAATTGTAATGTCGCCAAGGAATCTGTTCATAAACGGTTGTCAGCGGTTGTTGCGGAACTGCAATTGCAACGTCTTTAATAAGCGTATCAAACGCCGATATTCCTTTGTCAAGATACACCAAATCAAGATTCCAATGGTCGGCATTGCTTGCCCGTCCGGGAGTAAAAGTATTTATGGAAATGCTTGCATAATTTATAAATCTGAAACAAAAACTGCTCGTAAGGTATTCAGGTTTATCAACTTTTACGTGAGCCTTAAAAAAATATTTGGGCAAAGAATCTACACGTCTCAAATATGTTGCAGTTTCTCCGTTGCGATAATAAATTTCGGTCATCATGGAATCCGTAACTGTTGGAAATGCTTTCCATACGGTAGTCCAATCATTGCCGTTCGGTGAAAATTGAAGAATAAGAGAATCGCGATTTTCGGGTAAATCGCCATATCCGCCTGCCTGAAAATAAAATGTCAGATAGATGGAATCATTAGGATATGCAATATTTATCGGTTGAGACAAAAGAGTATCCGCCGGAGATGAATATATATATCCAACATCATATAACTCGCCTTTGCCGTTGATAGCATCAAAAGTAGCAACGCCAATGCTTGGCGCATTCATTCCGTAGGAATTATTAATATATACGCTTGTTCCCTGCCATTTGGTCTGGTCGGGAATAAATCCAGTATTTTTTGAAAAATCGTCAAAAAACGGTAATTCTCTTAATATCATACTTTGCAGTCGCATTTGATTTGAGCGTTTTTCGGCATGTTTTTTCACAACATGATTTTCCTGCAACCCTGTTAAAAGTTCCTGTGCATTAATCTCTGCAAGACCTGTAAGCAATGATACTGTTATTATCAATAATATTTTAAAAATTTTCATATCTTTTATTTTTTAATAGTCAAAGTAATATCTACTTTATCGCCAAGTGGATACCGAGTAGTTCCGCTTTCGCTCGGATATTGAGTTTTTACAACTGCATTGAGTTTTTCTTCCGCTGTTTTTATTGTAGAATCATATACGATTTTACCTGTATTCAAATATGATTCAATTAAAAGGCTTTTTGCTTCGCTGATATTTTTGCCAACAACATTAGGCACGTAAGTATAACATTCGTCGGGATTATTGCCTAAACCAACAAGCAATTCGATTTCATCGCCTAAAAATACCACAGGGATAATATCTTCTTCGTTCGTAACAAAGCGTTTTAATTGAACATCTTTGCTTATTTGACCGATTACATTGTTCATTGCAATATCCTGCCGATAAGTTATTTTACCTATTTTTATACCTTTGCTGCCAAGAACTGCCGCCGCCTGACGCAAAGAATATCCTACAACATTCGGAACTTCAACTTTTTTAGGCGTTATGCAATTCACAGTGACATAAACCATTCGATTTTTCTTAACATGAACATCTGCTTTGGGATGCTGTTCCAGTACAGTTCCCGACGGAGCAGTTGAAACAAACAAAGAATCGCTGATTTCTATTCTGATATTGTTTGAATCTGCCAACCGTCTGGCATCTTCAACATACATTCCTTTGAAATCGGGAGCAGGAATACTTTCACCATGACGAGTAAAACAACTCAAAAACCATTTTGAAGCAAATATTATTACCGTAAAAACCAAAACAGCATATAAAATATTACGCACGTAAATATTTGACCATATTCTTTTTATGTTGTTATTATCCGATATTTTTGATTTTTTATGTGTCATAACAAATCTATTGTAAACAAGTTCAAAGATACAAAGATATAAAAATTTATGTAGATGAATCTTTTTTGTCAATTTACAAAATAATATATACATTTGCAGTATTAAATTAGAAATTTGAAAAAATACGACAATATCTCAAAAGTATATCTGAAAAATAATAAGTTACAAAATAAATCAATTAATAATCACATATTTTAAAATCTATAAAATGTCCAACACAACACTCGCCGAAAAAATTAAAAAAATACAGACGCCATTTTATTTTTATGACATCGAACTGTTAAAAAAAACAGCACAAGCAGCAATAACCGAAGCCGAGAAATACGGATATGAAATTCATTATGCACTGAAAGCAAATTCCAATCATAAAATTCTTAAAGTATTAAGCAAAATGGGATTTGGCGCTGACTGCGTAAGTGCAAATGAAATTATACGCGCCGCTGAATGTGGATTTAGTCCGAAACATATTGCTTATGCAGGAGTTGGTAAAACCGACAAAGAAATAAATACGGCGCTGGATTTGGAAATATTTACGTTTAATTGCGAGTCGCTGCCGGAAATAGAAAACATAGACAAACTTGCAGCAAAAAAAGGTAAAATTGCCGACATTGCAATACGCATAAATCCTAATGTTGATGCGCATACTCATGAATATGTAACCACAGGATTGGAAGAAAACAAATTTGGAATAAGCGAATGGCAATTCAATGAAGTTGTCGAAAAAATAAGATTGTTGAATAATATAAATCTTATATGTCTTCATATTCATGTAGGTTCGCAAATTACAGATATGGAAGTATTTAAAACACTTTGCAAAAGAGTGAACGAAATTCAGAAAACATTTGAATTGTTTGATATAAAACTCCCGCATCTTAATGTTGGCGGCGGTTTGGGCATTGATTATCAAAATCCCGATGCAAATTCGATTGTTGATTTCAAATCGTATTTTGAAATTTTCAGTAAAAATCTGAATTTACACAAAGGTCAAAAACTGCATTTTGAACTTGGTCGTTCAATTGTTGCTCAGTGCGGAAGTCTGATAACACAAGTTGTTTACGTAAAAAACGGACGGCAAAAAAGTTTTATAATAACAGATGGCGGCATGAACGATTTAATTCGTCCTGCGTTATATCATGCATATCATAAAATCGAAAACTTAACATCAACAAAAGCAGAAAAAAAATATGACATTGTAGGTCCAATTTGTGAATCAAGCGATTGTTTCGCAAAAGCCGAATTGATTAATGAAACACAACGTGGCGATATTCTTGCAATACGTTCGGCAGGCGCTTACGGTGAAGTTATGGCATCGCAATATAATTTGCGCGAACTGCCCAAAGCATATTATTCGGATGAAATTTAACAGTTAAAAACAAAGAATATGAAAAAAACTATTCTACTATTATGTATTTTGATGATTTGTTTTGAAAATTTTGCACAAACAAACAGCAAAGGAGTGTTGAAAAAAAATGTATTTCAACATAACAGCGGCATAACATTCTCGAAAGGAGATACAATTATGCTTGGAATACCCAAAAACAGCGAAGATAAATTCGCTCATATCTATGAACCGCTGCATGCATTCGGACTTCTCGGAGGACAAGGAGCAGACAAGGAATATTGTTATAAAATGTTTGTAATTCATTATTTTACCACAAAAAAAAATAAGGCAACCAAAGAAAAAACAGTTGTTGCATCCTTAGGTTATGGAAAGCAAGATATTATACTGGATTGCGAAATTGCCGAAGCAGTTGAAACAGGCGAAGTAATTGCAAAAGGTAAAGTGCCTCAAAAATTTAATATTGTCGTAAAGAATGATGTTGAGCAAACAAAAACAGAAAAACCTGTTGAACAAAGTCAGAAACAGCAGACATACGAACAGCCCGCAGAAAAAACATCCGTAAAAATCACGGAAAATACACTGCTGAACACAATAAACGAATTGAATAAAAACAAAGACATAAGCGACAGTGAGCATTATCAATTACTGAAACTTGTTACTTCCGGCAACAGCGCCGATATTGACAATAAAAAAGAACTTGTAAAAACATTACAGTCGTTGCGCGACAGTAAAAAGCTGGCAATTGAATATTATGATGAAATTGTTGATTTACTTTTACAGTAAGCAAGCATTTTTTTCAATGTTAATAAGATATTCTTTCATTTTGAGACCATAAGCGTAGCCTGTCAATTTTCCGTTTGAGCCGATAACTCTGTGACACGGAACAATTACAGGCAAAGGATTTTTGTTGTTTGCCATTCCTACGGCTCGTGCCGCTTTGGCATTTCCGATTTCTTCGGCAATTTGTTTGTATGTACGAAGTTCGCCGTAAGGAATATTTTGCAATGCAGACCAAACCTGTTTTTGAAATTCACTGCCCTGCGGGTTTATTGGAAAATCAAACGTTTTACGCTTTCCCGCAAAGTATTCTTTTAATTGTGAAGCTGCTTTTTTTATTATGTCTGTTTCCTTTTTAGTTCCGTTTATTTTTTTATCAGCCAAAGCAATTTCTACAATATTACCATCATTTTCAACGATTAAAACACAGTTTGTATTGATGTTGTATGAATAATAATTTTTCATTTTAATTCAATTTTATTAGAATTGCAAAGTTAATATTGTTATGTTCATTTAACGAAATGGATAAACAAGCCTTACACTAACAGGGTTTTAACAAACTCAGTTACGGTTTTTCCTTTGCTGTATCAATTTAACTGTTAAGTTATTTTTTATTAACAACGTGCGTTACATTTTTCTTGGCATATTCTGTCGAAAATGTTTGGAAATTTTCTGTTTTATAGCTGTCTTCTCCGAAATATGCAAGTATAGGCAAAATATCTTCCGGTTTCTGATAACCTGCAACAGTTGTAATTAATGCAGATTTTTCGTCAAAATACGCAATTGACGGATAACTCATTTTTCCATTTAATACGGCTACTGCAAACGAATGTGATTTTCCGTACTTGCCATCATTTGTGAATGTTGTTTGATTATAAGTAACATTTTCTTTTCCTTCGGCGTTAAACTTTACACAATAATAGTGTTTATTAAGATATTCAACAACTTTCGGATTTGTAAATGTTGATGCATCCATACGTTTACACCATCCGCACCAGTCGGTATAAACATCCATTAATATTTTTTTCGGTTCTTTTTTTTGAAGTTCAAAGGCTTCATTTGCCGTGTACCATTTGATTTTATCTGCTTCCTGAGCATTAAGCTTAAAACCAAACAGTAATAATATCAAAATTGAAATTGTTTGTTTTTTCATAACTTTTCTCTAATTTTGTAACTTACAAAAGTAGTACTTTTTTTTGAATTTATCAAAATACAGGCAATATGACACAAAAAATAACAAAGATTAACACTCTCGATTATCAAAATTCTTTAATGTTTCTTAATGAACACATTGCTAAGAATCCAACTGATGATAATGCTTATTACCTGCGTGGCAATATTTATCGAAAAATGAATATGTTCGGCGATGCTTTAAACGATTATCACAAGGCTTTGGAATTAAATCCGCAAAGTCAGGCTGCCATTGCAATTGAAATACTTAATGAAATTCTTGCGTTCAGAAATACCGATTTGCTTAATCCGTAAAAACAAACTTAATCATCTTTTCAGATATTACGAATAAATCGCATTATACAAAAAAGAAAAGCAAATCAAGTATTTTTTAAATGTATTCAGCGTGTTAACCGCAGCAGTTACAGTCGGCGCAATTACTGTGATTGCATGAATTTTGCAATTCTGCCAATTCTTCAGCCGTTATATCGCGAACATCTACAACTTCGCCTGTAAAATCCAAATCACAGCCTGCAAGAGGATGATTAAAATTCATAACAATAGCGGCATCAGAAATACTATCAACCGTTCCGTTAAGTAAGTTACCTTGCGAGTCGTGCATTGGAATTACGTTTCCAACAATAAATAAAGTTTCGTCAATTTTACCATCAATTTCAAATATATTTTTGGATAATTCAACAAAAGCGTCATTGTCAATTTCACCGTAAGCATCAGCTGCTTTCAATTCAAATGCAAAAGTGTCGCCGATTTTTTTGCCTTTAATATTTTCTTCAAAACTCGGAAGCAAATAGCCCTGTCCGAAAATGAAACGCATGGGATTTTCTCTGTTGACGGTTTCGATAGTTTCTCCGTTTACTTTTAAAACGTAAGATAATGCAATTGATTTGTTATTTTCTATTTTCATTGTTATGATTTACTAATAAATTAACTGTATTTTGAGTACAAAGTAACAATTTTTTTTTGTATTATAAAAAAATAAATTGATAAAAATTTGTTTAATCAAATTAAATTGCGTTTATTTGTTGAATATTTCTAAAAGTTTTTAATATGAACGGAAAGGTTAAATGGTTTAATAAAGTAAAAGGATTTGGCTTTATTACAACAGAAGAAGGAAAGGAAATTTTTGTGCATTTTACAGGAATTGCAAACGAAGGTTTCCGCACGTTAAAACAAGGTGAAGACGTTGTTTTTGACATCGAAGACGGAGCAAAAGGACCCCAGGCGGTGAATGTTAAACCGGCGGAATAAATTTATATTCAGTTTTTAACTTCAATCTCTTTAAAAAACCGATGCAAGTCGGTTTTTTTATTTATAAATCTACAAAAACATACGATTAATGGCTTTACACTGTAAAGTTTTTCAAAATTGCATTTACAGTTTTCTGTTGATATATTCCGAATAATCCCAAATCACAGGTTTATATGAACGTTCCATAATTGATGAAGATATTACAAAATCAGCCGTTGAGCGGTTACATGCAGTAGGAATATTATACAAACTTGAAATACGTAACAGCGCTTTTACATCAACGTCATGCGGTTGCGGCTGCATAGGATCCCAAAGAAAAATAAGAACATCAATTTTACCTTCAACAATCATCGCTCCCAACTGCTGGTCGCCGCCAAGAGGACCTGATTTTAATCTGGTCATTGTTATGTTTTTAAATTCATCGGCAGAAAGTCGTTTTTGCAAACATTCTTCAATCAGGCGTCCTGTTGTACCGGTGCAAACAAGATTATGTTTTATAAGCGTTTTATGATTAAAATCAACCCATTCGATAATATCTTTTTTGCGGTTGTCGTGAGCAACAAGGGCTATCGTTTTTTTTTCTTTCATATCCATTATATTTAAGGTTTCAAAATACTTTAAGCATCATTTTTGCCGTATTTAACTATTACAAAATTACAACTTTTTTTGACATACAACTATTCATTGATAATAATTTAATCGGGTTTCTAATTTCCGTCCAATCGGATTGTTATTATTTAAAATCCGACAGGATTTCGTCTAATCGGATTATTTTTTATTAGTTTCAATAGTTACCTTTAAATAACTATGTATTTATATTATTACATCTAAATTCACATTCGTGTAAGCGCAAATAAAATTTTAGATGACATGCTTTGATTGCTCAAAAAAACAAATTTGTACTGCCATTTAAACAATTTATTATATCATTTTTCCAAATATTTCAGCACTTTTCCGCTTATTTGCAAAAGAGATATTTCGCAAAGTTTTGTATCGTATTGCGCCGATAATATACGTTCTTCGGCATCAAGAAGATTTTTTTGCGCTTCACGCATTTCAATTCCGGAAAGGTCGCCGAGCATGTATCTGTCCATTGCTATTTCGTGATTTTGCTTTGCAGCAATAAGATTTTCGTGTTCGAGTTTTAGCATGTCAATATTGTTTAAATATGCCTGCCACAAATTGGTAATATCTGCTCGCAAAGACTGTTCGAGTTGCGTACGCTGTAAACGTGCGTTTTCTATTTCAATACGCGCATTTTTTTGTTGACTTCGCCGCGTGCCGTCAAAAATGTTTATGCCTAATGTAAGTCCAAAATCCAAACCTGCAACCTGACGTTGGCGATATGCATTGGTTTCGTATCTGTTAAATGTGTATCCATAACCCGAATTTAATCGTAAATATGGATATTTGCGTGAATTTACTGATTTCATATTTAACTGTGCAAGCGTTACGTTTCGTTCCGACTTCAACAATTCGGCATTTGTTTGCAGCGTTGATTCCCACAAATCATCAAAAATCAATAATTCATCAACATCTATTATGGAGTCAATAATTTCAATATTCTTATCAACATCATCATTTGCCATTAATTCGTTTATACGGATACGCGAAGTATGCAACAATTCGTGCTGTTTCACATATTTTGAACTGTCGGCGTTAAAATCCACGCGAGCCTGTTGTAAATCCAGCCGCGACATATTTCCTATAAGATAACGTGCTTCTACAATTCTCAACCGTTCCTTTGAAAGCGAAACCGCATAGCGAAAATTATTTATACGTATTTTTTGCTGAATATAATTGTAATATTCGGCAGTAAAATTTGCAATAAAATCTTCAATTGTAATACGTGTATTTACTTCGCCTATTGCTTCAAGTTCTTTCAGGCGTTTATAATTTGTTGTAATGTTAAAACCGTCAAAGATAGTCCAGTTAAGCGATAATCCTGCGTTAAATGTATTATCAAATACTCCTGTGCTTTTTTCTGTTTCGTTTGTAGTTCTGACGGTTGATTTCGTGTCGTTAACAGTTCCGGAATATCTGCCCGACAAATCTACTGTCGGATAATATCCTGCATTGGCTTTTGTTGCGCTGTTTTTATTGATTTGCTGTTCGTTTTTTGAAATACGTATCGAATAATTATTTTCCAAGCCGTATTCCAGACAGGATTTTAATGTATAAACGTTTTGAGCGTACAGCGTACACGACATTGCAAGAATTGCTGTTATCAGCAATATTTTTTTTGCGCTTTCGCAGATGGTTATTTGTATGTAACTCGAAGCGGTAACTTTGATATTCGGCTTTAATCTATTCTTCATTTTTATTATCTTTTTTCTTGTTTCTGTTAGTCGAAATATAACTGTACATCACAGGCACTACATACATTGTGAGTAATGTTGCCACCAACATTCCGCCTATAACCGAGATGCCCATTGCAATTTGACCGTTACGACCTTCGCCTGTTGCAAATGCCAAAGGCACAAGCCCAAGAATTGTTGATGCGCTTGTCATAAGAATAGGGCGTAAGCGTTGAAGCGAGGCATCGCGAATGGCTGTTGCTTTGTCAATGCCTGCGTCCTGTTTTTGATTTGCAAATTCAACAATTAGAATACCGTTTTTAGCAACCAGCCCTATTAACATTATTATTCCTATCTGACTGTATATATTCATTGTTATATCGTTGAAATACATGAATGTCAATGCGCCTGCAACAGCCAGCGGAACAGCAAACATTATTATAAGCGGATCTTTGAAACTTTCAAACTGCGCCGCTAATACAAGATAAATGAAAATTATAGCAAGAATAAATGCAAACATCAAACTTGAAGAACTTTCTTTGAAATCTTTTGAATCACCCGACAATGCCGTACGAAAAGTATCGTCAAGCGTTTCTTTTGCTATTCTGTCCATCTCGTCTAATCCTTCTCCTATTGTGCGTCCCGGCGCAAGCCCCGATGAAATCGTTGCCGACACAAAACGGTTATATCTGTATAAACGCGGCGGTGCAATTCCTTCCGACAGTTCAACAAGATTATCAAGTTGAATCATTTCACCTTTATCGCTGCGCACATATATTGATTTTAAATCGGCGGGCTTATTTCGCTGTTGACGGTTTATTTCTCCAAGAATTTCATACTGTTTGCCGTTCATGTAAAAATATCCCATTCGTTGCCCACTGAGTGCATATTGCAGTGTTTGCGCGATATTACGAGTACTGACACCCATAACGCTTGCCTTTTCCCTATTAATAGTTATGCGCGTTTCAGGTTTATTAAATTTCAGATTGACATCCGCCATTTGAAATATCGGATTGTCCTGAATTTTTGCCAGAAATTCGGGGATAACATTTTGCAGTTTATCAATATTTGTTGCCTGAATAACATACTGAACAGGCATTGCTCCTCTCCGTCCGCCGAATGTTGTTTGCTGTTGAACAAATGCGCGTGCTTTTGTTTTAGTTCTTACCGCCTGAGAAAGTTTTTCGGCTACTTCCATTTGCGTATAATTGCGCTGTTTTATATCATCCAAAACAATTCTGATGTTTCCGCTTCCGCTGCTTACACGCGCCTGAACGGATTTTGCCTGAGGAAAAACGGTATCAACCAACGATGCAATATCTTCGGTATAGTCGCGAATATATTCGTATGTTATACCTTCGGCTCCGCGTGTATTGATGCTTATTTGCGAACGGTCTTCCAGGGGTGCCATCTCCGCAGGAATTTTAGTCCACAAAAATATTATTGCAACTACGGTGAATGCAACTATTAAAATTGATATTAACCGATTTTTAAGAAATGATACAAGAGATTTTCTGTATATGCGGTTCAATCCTTCAAAAAACGGTTCTGTTTTTGCGTAAAGCCAATTTTTCTTTTCACGCCTTACAAGAAGTTTTGTTGCAATCATAGGCGTAAATGTCAGAGCCACAAATGACGATATAATAACCGACCCCGAAACTACTATGCTAAATTCTCGAAATAATCTGCCTGTCATGCCTTCCATAAATACGATAGGAAAAAATACCGACACAAGAGTTATTGTTGTTGAAATGATAGCAAAAAATATTTCTTTTGCTCCCTGAACTCCTGCTTCAAACGGCGATGTTCCCTTTTCTACACGTATATATATGTTTTCTGTCATAACTATGGCATCATCAACCACAAGTCCTATTGCAAGCACAATAGCAAGCATTGACAGCACATTTATCGAAAATCCTGCAAGATACATTACGAAAAAAGCTCCTACAAGCGATACAGGTATTACGATACACGGAATTAAAGTTACGCGCCAGTCGCGAAGAAAGATAAATATTATAAATATCACCAGAATAAATGCAATATAAATTGTTTCTTTTACTCCATCAATCGAAGCTCGGATAAATCTTGTATTGTCAAATCCGTATGTATATGTAATATCTTCCGGAAGATCCTTTTCCATCATTTTCATTCTGTCGTAAACGGCATCTGCAATTTCAATATGATTTGCTCCCGGCTGAGGCGTAACTACAACGCCAACCATAGGAATACCATCCATTTTCATGTAACTGCGAATATCCTGAGGACCAAGTTCGGCACGACCAATATCGCGAAAACGTACAATGCGTGAATTATCTTCTTTGACAATCAAATTATTAAATTCTTCAGTCGTATGCATCAATCCCATTGTGCGAATGGCAAGTTCGGTAGTGTTTCCTTCTATACTTCCCGAAGGC
The DNA here is from genome assembly GCA_031255755.1 of Prevotellaceae bacterium. GTDB lineage: Bacteria > Bacteroidota > Bacteroidia > Bacteroidales > UBA932 > JAIRKV01. The sequence goes on from JAIRRX010000023.1 coordinate 14,001, forward strand.
AGTTCTACATTTTCACGTTCTATTGCGCTTCGTACATCAAGAGGCGTAATGCCATAACCCGACATTTTTATAGGGTCAAGCCAAAGACGCATCGAATAACGTTTTTCTCCCCAAATCGAAACACTGCTCACGTCAGAAATTGTTTGCAACTGTTCCTTAACCGTAAGGTCGGCTATTTCGCTCAATTCAAGCAATGAACGTTTATCTGTTCTGAGAGCAACCATCAGGATGGGCATGGCATCGGCATCTGCTTTGGTTACTATTGGCGGGTCGCAATCTCGAGGAAGAAAGCGTTGGGCGCGTGAAACTTTATCACGCACATCATTAGCCGCCGTTTCCAAATCTACCGAAAGCTCAAATTCTACAATAATATTACTGAAACCCTGACTGCTTACGCTTGAAAGCGAACGTATTCCGGGAATTCCATTGATGTTTTGTTCCAAAGGTTCGGTAATTTGATTTTCGATAACATCGGCATTTGCACCCGGATATGATGTTGATACGGAAATTATTGGATTGTCAACCGAAGGATATTCACGGACGCCTAAATAAGTATAACCAATGATACCAAAAAGAATAATAGCAAGGGTTAATACTGTTGACAATACAGGACGGCGTATGCTAAGTTCTGATATGTTCATAATATTGTTTGGTTATAAACTGATATTGAATTTATTAATTTACATTTACAAATTTTCCGAGTCTGGTATCTGTTTTCAACGAATCAATATTGTCGAGTTTCACAGGCAGTCCTGTACGCAGTTGTAAAGTTCCCGATATTATAAGCGTGTCGCCTATGTTTAAGCCGCTTAATATTTGTACGTTTGCATCTGTACGCAAGCCTTTTTGCACTTCAACAGGTTGAGATTTTCCCGATTTATACAAAAAAACTTTATCAACTCCCATTTCAGGAACTATTGATTCTGTCGGAATTACTATTGCGTTATTAATTTCTCGTTGTTGCAGTTGTATTCTAACAAATCGTCCGGGCGACAGTTCCTGTCGCAGATTAGGATAAAGTGCGCGCGCTTTGAGCGAAAATGTTTCTGCATCAACCTGAGATTCGGTTGCATAAATCGAAGCATTATACATTTCCATACTGCCATCTACTGTAAAACTGAGGCGAGTACCTTTGTGTATGTCAGAAGCATAACGTTCATTTACAGAAAATTCAATCTTAAGCGGCGAAAGTTTGGTTAATTTTGCTATAACAGTGCTTGGAGATGCGTAAGAGCCTTCACTTATCTGACGCAATCCGATAATACCGTCAAAAGGAGCGCGAAGTTCGGTTTGTCTAATATTTGCCTTTACAAGTTCTATATCAGCATTTAACGTAGCAAGTTCGGTTTTTACCTGTTCGAGCGCTTCTTTGCTCACAGCATCTTTTTCAAGCAGTGTGCTTTGCCTTGATACTCTGTCTTCTGCAAGTTGAACTTGGGCTTCGAGTTTTTTCAGTTGTGCCTGAAGCGGTTCGTCGTTCACTTTTGCCAGCAGTTGACCTTTAATGACCGAAGAACCTTCGATAAAATGAACTTTCACAATTTTACCGGAAGTTTCAAACGACAGATTAACTTCTTCGTCCGGAATAAGTCGCCCGTTGATATATATATCATCGCTCAACGACTGTTCCTTTATTATCAGTCCGTTGATATTAAGCGGCTTCCCTCCTTCCGACATTCTTTGTGTAACAACATCATTGTTATTACTTTTTACATTGACGCTTTCCGACAATATTTTATAAATACCCCAACAAGCAACCAAGCAAACAGGAATGATAATAATCATCCTTTTTTTAATCTTATTCATAGCGCACAAAAAAAATTAAACAAAATTATCCTTTATGGTTTGAGTGCATTTATATCAAAAGGTTTAAAATATGTGATAAAATAATTTGAAAATTATAAATGAATTTTGGCATTACAGATAGCAACCGCATAACAATTAAGCTCATAATGCAATCCGACAAATAAAAAAATTGTTTAATATTATTATGTCAAAAGTCATTTTGAAAAATTGATAAATACGCATGTAATATTTTTATAATTAAATAATTACAATACAAATTTTTATTTATTACTAATTTACAAATTAATACTTAGTTAATTTGAATATATCTTTTAAAATTTATATCTCTTCAAACTCAATACCCAAGCCGATTTAACATTTTTTATGAAATATTATTTGCAAATTCAAAAAATATGCTCTACTTTTGTAGAACTAATTTTAATTTCGTAGAACAATGAAACTGTCAACAGCAGAAGAACAATTAATGGAAATAATATGGAAACATGAAAAAGTGTTTATGAAAGATATTATTGATAATTATCCAGAACCTAAACCCGCAGTAACAACAATCGCCACTTTTTTGAAAAGGATGCAAAACAAAGGCGTAATTTCTTATAATTTATTCGGCAATTCGCGGCAATATTATTCGCTTATTAACAAAGAAGATTATTTTACAAATCATGTAAATCAAATTATTAAGGATTTTTTCGACAATTCAACTATACAATTTGCATCGTTTTTTACAACTGCCGGAAATCTATCAACAAAAGAACTTGAAGATTTGAAAAAAATTATAGAAAAAGAAATTAAACGTAAAACACAATGATATTTTATCTTATAAATATGACATTATGTGCAGGTTTGATGTATCTGATATATTTTCTTTTATTTGAAAATGAAACCATACATCAATTCAAACGGATATATTTACCTGCAAGTTTGATATTTTCAATTATCATTCCGCTTGTAAACATAGATATATTTATACCGTTTATTTCGGAAAGTTTGAAACAATTCTACGCATATTTATATGCTGTGCAAAGTGTTGAAATTGAAATATCAGCGGAAAATTTTATTATTCCTGTTCAGGAAACTGTAACAACTAATTCCATAAGTTGGCAAACAATAGTTATTTTGTTGTATGTACTTGTTACTCTATTGTTTATTTTTAGATTGATACGAAACATTTCAAAAATAATTTTATCAACAAAAGGTAAAGATTATATCAAATATGCAAACGCCAAAATAATTTTAATCGAAGAAAAATCAATTCCTTACAGTTTCGGTAACTGCATATTTTTGAATAAAGAAAATTATGTTAAAGGAAATATTCAGGACGAAATTATCATTCACGAATATGAACATGTAAAACAAAAACATTCAACAGATATTATTTTTATAGAATTGCTGATTGCAATATTTTGGTTCAATCCGATTTTTTATTTATATCGAAAGAAAATCAAACAAAACCATGAATTTATCGCAGATAACGCAGTTATAAATATTAAACAAAACATTCCTCATTATCAGGCATTACTGCTTGATAATACATGCGAAGAAACAAAAATGGAACTTGTTATAAAGTTCAGTTATTATTTAAATACAAAAAACAGATTTATCATGATGGCAAAATCAACATCCAAAGTAAGGGCAATATGTGCAAAATTTGCATTGATTCCCGTAGTTTTAGTTGCAATATGTATTTTTTCTTCAAAAACAATTGCACAAAGTGTAAAAAATATTCTTCCGCAACAGGAAAGCGGAAATGTAGCAGTCGATTCAATCCAAAATAAGCAGATTGAATCTACACCCATAGACATAGACTTGAATGACACACCGGATGAGGCAGTTCCGTTTGCATTGGCTGATGTAAAACCGAAATTTCAGGGAGGCGACCAAAATACATTTAGCAGATGGGTTAATTCAAAAATCAAATATCCGGAAGCGGCATTGAAAGATTCAATTCAAGGAAAAGTTATGCTTCAATTCACAATTGACAAAAACGGACAGATGAAAAACGTAAAAGTTGTAAGGAAAGCGCATCCTGTTCTTGACAACGAGGCTGTATCCGTAGTAAAATCTTCACCTGCGTGGACTCCCGGAAAACTGAAAAACAAACCAGTGGATATAGTTGTCCATTTTCCTGTAGTTTTTCAAATGTAGTCAGATGTTAAAGGCAAAGAACGTACGTTTAATGTAATACAAGAGATTAACGAGATAAAATAATACGCTTTATTGCTTTTTGATTAGCATATTTCGGTTGTTTTTAGATATTTTTATACTGTCTAATGATAACGCATATTACATTATTTTTCATTTTACACATAAATTATATACTTTTGCTGTAAAATTTGAAATTTAAAACTTGGTTTCATTAGATAATATAACAGTTTCATTTGGCGGATTTACGCTGATTAACAATGTTTCGATAATGATAAATTCGCGCGACCGTATTGGTCTTGTCGGCAAAAACGGCGCAGGAAAATCAACATTATTGAAAATACTCATGCGTTTACAAAATCCTTCATCAGGTATTGTTTCATGTCCTGCCGATATAAGCACAGGGTATTTGCCGCAACAAATGCCGCATTATGACCATCTTACCGTTTTTGAAGAAGTAATGAAAGCCTTCGATATTTTACAAAATATTGAAAAGCAAATATCAAAACTTACAGATGATTTATCGAAATATACTGATTATGATTCGGAAGAATATTTAAAAACAATCGAAAAGCTGAACGAAGCTAATGATTTGTATAATATTCACGGAGGCGAAAACCGCGAAGCAAGCATTGAACAAACCTTACTGGGGCTTGGTTTTAAACGCACCGATTTTTATCGAAATACAAATGAGTTTAGCGGAGGCTGGCGAATGAGAATCGAACTTGCAAAAATACTGTTGCGGCGTCCCGATTTGATTTTGCTCGATGAACCTACAAATCATCTGGATATTGAATCAATACAGTGGCTCGAAGACTATCTGAAAACCTTTGACGGCGCATTGATGCTGATTTCACACGACCGCGCATTTTTGAACAGCGTAACAACACGAACAATAGAAATATCGCTGGGGAAAATTTATGATTACAAAGCGCCTTATTCTCAATTCGTACAGTTACGCAAGGAAAGACGTGAACAGCAAATTGCCGCATATCAGAATCAGCAGAAACTGATTGAAAACACTCAGGATTTTATAAATAAATTCAGATACAAGCCTACAAAATCAAATCAGGTGCAGTCAAGAATAAAGCAACTTGAAAAGATTGACATAATCGAGATTGATGAGGAAGACAGATCGGCGCTGCATATAAAGTTTCCGCCTGCTCCACGTTCCGGTCAGGTGGTGTTTGAAGCAAACGATATAACTAAACGGTTTGGTGATAATACGGTTTTTCAGGATGTAAATCTTAAAATAGAACGCGGTAACCGTATTGCATTTGTAGGACGTAACGGCGAAGGTAAAACAACAATGGCTCGCATAATTACTGACGAACTGAATTACGAACACGGCGAAGCCAAACTCGGATACAATGTAAATCTCGGATATTTTGCACAAAATCAGGATACCATAATGGATGACAATGCAACCGTGTTTGAAACTCTCGACAGAATTGCAGTTGGAGACATTCGCACAAAATTGCGCGACATTCTCGGAGCGTTTTTGTTCAGAGGCGATGATGTCGATAAAAAGGTAAAAGTTCTTTCAGGCGGCGAGCGCTCGCGGCTTGCGATGGCAAAACTGTTAATAGAACCTTATAATTTTATCGTTCTCGATGAACCTACAAATCACATGGACATGCGCTCGAAAGATATTTTGAAAGATGCCTTGCTTAAATACGATGGAACGCTTTTGGTAGTGTCGCACGACCGTGAATTTCTTGATGGTTTGGTTGATAAAATTTATGAATTTCGCGACAGCAAAGTAAAAGAGTATCTTGGCGGAATTTATTATTTTCTGCAACGCCGAAAAATTGAAAATTTAAACGAAATAGAAAAAAAGAATGACTTGGTTATAAGTCAAAAAACCAAAGAATCAACAGGCAAAGATGAATATCTGAAAAAAAAGGAAAATGAAAAGATACTGCGAAAAATACAAACAGCAATTATAAAAACGGAAAAACAAATAGAGGAAACGGAAACAAAAATTGCAGATTTTGATAAAAAACTCGCCAGTCCCGAAATTCATAATATTGACGTCAGCGACAGCAGTATCTTTGAACAGTATAACTCGTTAAAATCCAAACTTGCCGTACAAATGCACGAATGGGAAAAATTAAATTATGAACTTGACCTGATTACGAACGGTTAAAATAAAATTTTTAAAACATACAATATTTACAAACATTATAAACTCGTTATGAATAATATGATTTTTGGCATTCGCCCTGTGATTGAGGCGATTGAAGCACACAAAAAAATTGACAAAGTATATTTGAGGCAGGGCGCCGAGAGCGAACTTTTTCACGAACTAATAAACTTGATAAAAAGACACAACATCTCGATACAATGGGTTACAATAGACCTGTTAAACAGATTTACGCCAAACAATCATCAGGGAGTTGTTGCAACTTGTTCTATGATTGAACCCTGTAATTTTGAAAGCATAATGGAAAATATAATACGGGATGAAAAAAATCCTCTTGTCATAATTCTTGATGGAGTAACTGATGTACGCAATTTCGGAGCGATAGCGCGTTCGGCTGAATGTGCCGGAGCAAAAGCCGTGATTATGCCTGCAAAAGGCGCTGCGCCTGTCAATGCGGATGCCATTAAAACTTCTTGCGGAGCGTTGAATATTATTCCTGTATGCAAAGTTCCGAATTTGAAAACCGCTATTTTCTATTTAAAATCATCAGGCTTTCAAATAATAGCAACAAACGAAAGAGCAGAAAAATTATATTATGATGTCAATTATATCAAAGCAACTGCAATAGTTATGGGAGCGGAAGATACTGGAATTTCCAAAACAAATCTTAGTCTTTGCGATGAACAGGTAAAAATTCCTATATGCGGAAAAATAAACTCGCTGAACGTATCGGTAGCCGCAGGAATTTTGATGTTTGAAGCAGTGCGGCAGAAAAATTACGAAAACACATTAAATATTAGTAAGTAAAACCGATATTTTATAAAGATTATCTGTTGATAAAAATTTTTTCATTACATTTGCGGCATATTTCGGGGATGTTTTGGTTTTGACAGCAATTGATTCCGGAATGTAAGCACGTCGAGCGCTGAGATGGCGGCTCGTTAATCCCGACACTCAAGCCTTAAACGGCAACGAAAATTTTGCACTCGCTGCGTGATTTACAAGGTAAATCTGCTTAATTTCGACACACAAGGTGAGCCGAAACGAGAATCCCGTCAGGCAGTTCCGCCTCTTAATTGCATGATATATGGGGTTTCATTTATTTGAGGATAGTTTGTTCGATTCCTTTAAGAGCAAATGAAATTTTAAAGGATAAGGAATAAATTTGATTGTTTTCTATCTGATTTATTCACGAAAAAACAAAGAAAACTAAACGTGTAGAAAGCATTTGGGTGCGTTGTTTGGACGCGAGTTCGACTCTCGCCATCTCCACTTTTCAATAAGGATATTCTTTTCTCCGATAAGAACATCCTTTTTTTAGTTATTAATATTCTCTTTTAAAAAATTTACTTCAACTGCAAAGCAACAAGATAACGTCATTTCGAGTAACGTTGCAACCACATAACGTCATTGCGAACCGCGAAGCGGTGAAGCAATCCAGTAATAATAATAAGTGTTATGGATTGGATAAGTCAAAGTTGAAAAACTGGATTGCTTCGCTAACGCTCGCAATGACGACTACATTATAAATTATTCCCCGAAAGGGCTAATAAATTTTACTTTGTAAGTAAACAAAGGTTAAGGTTATTTGCTTTTTTTATAACTTAATACTGCCCAGCCGTTAAATATTAAAGCAAATCCACACAGTGCAAATAACTGTGGCAACAGCTCGTGCATGCCGCTGCCTTTGAGATAAATCGCACGCATCACTTCCATAAGATATTTCAGCGGATTGATGGTTGTGATTGTCTGCGCCCATTGCGGCATACTGCTTATCGGCGTAAACAGTCCGCTCAGTAAAATAACCGTCATCATAAAAAAGAACATTACAAACATCGCCTGCTGCATTGTGCTTGAATAATTGGAAATGACTATGCCCAATCCGGATACGACAAGTATGTAGATTATGGCGTAAATATATATCGCGGCAAGGCTTCCCGCAGGCTTCAAACCATAAACCAGCGCAGCAATCCCCATGCAAATGGAAAGTATAACAAAACCGATAATCCAGTAAGGAATAAGTTTTGAAATGATAAAAATTCCTTTGTTTACCGGTGTTACGTTCATCTGTTCGGTTGTACCCGACTCTTTTTCAGCCACAATATTAAACGCAGGCAAGAAACCAGTAAACAGCGTGAGCAACATTACAAACAGCGCAGGAATTATAAATGCTTTATAATTAAGATGCGGATTAAATCTGAATTGAGAACGAATTATGGACGATTGATAATGATTGCCGCGCTCGGCGGATAATTCATCGGCAAAATCGTTGATAATGCTTGACAGATATGCGCTTCCCAAACCGCCTTTCAATCCGTTCACCGCATTGGCAGATATCATTACGGATACAATTTCGGATTTGAAGAGACTGTTTTCAAAATCAAACGGAATTTCTATGATAATGTCAGATTTACCTGCATCAACACTTTGCATAGCATTATGAAAAGAAGCAGAAAAATCAGTCAGGCGAAAATATCCGGAAGCGGTGATTTTATTTGCCAGCCGTTTGGACAGAGCGCTGTGGTCGCTGTCTATCACGCTTATCTTTAAATTTTTTATTTCCTGATTTGCAGCCCACGGCAATACCATCATTATTATTATCGGCATTGCAAGTATCAGTTTCGGAATAAATGGATTCCTGAAAATCTGCTTAAATTCTTTTTCCAATAAAAATTTCAACATCATAATTACCTGTTTATTCTAATATTAAACTTTTTCAAACTGACTGTCAGCAAAACGATAGCCATGAACGACAGTATTATAAATTCCTTTATGACATATTTTGCTTCAACGCCCTGTATCATAAGTTTTGCTACGCCTTCGATATACCAGCGGTTTGGCGGAACAGCCGAAATCCACTGCAAAATATCAGGCATGCTTTCAATTGGAAATATCATGCCGGAAAGCAGCATCGTTGGCATCATCATCACTACTACCGATATAAGCATCGCCGCTACCTGTGTTTTTACAAGGGTTGATATAAACAATCCCAGCGACAGCCCGACAAGTATAAATATCAGCGACAGTAAAATCAAAATGAAAAGATTACCCGCCACAGGCAAGCCAATTACAAATATCGATAACAGCAGAATAGTTGTAAGATTGATAATTGACAGCACAAAATAAGGCGTTATTTTTGCCATGATAATATAAAGCGGTTTTACAGGAGAAACAAGCAGTATTTCCATTGTTCCCAACTCTTTTTCACGTACAATGGAAACGGAAGTCATCATTGCACAAATTAGCAACAGCACAAGCCCCATCACTCCCGGCACAAAATTATACGCTCCTTTCATTTGCGGGTTATGAAGCATTTTTATTTCGGGAACAATTCCGAATTGAACATTATTTTGACTTTGCGTTACCAACGCTGCATTTTCCATTTCCCATGCATTTATGATGTTTGAGACGTAATTGACAAAAGTACTCGCCTGATTGGGATCAGTGGCATCGGCAATGATTTGAACGGTGGCTTCACCTGTGTGCATAAAGTTATTCAGGAATTTTTCACTGAAAACAATAATTAATTTTACGGCGCCTGTATGAAACGCTTTTTCTATGTCATCAAGACTGTGCAGTTCGCTTACAAGCGTAAAATAGTCGTTTGCAGCAATCCGTTCGGTAATTTGCCTCGTAGCATCGTCTTTCGATGGGTCGAATACTGCTATCGGCGTATTTTTTACTTCCGTGCTAATCGCAAAGCCGAACAAAATAATCTGAATTGCAGGCATTACTAATAAAATCAAAATAGTACGCCTGTCGCGCAAAATGTGATAAAACTCCTTTTTAACGAAAGATAGAAACTGTTTCATTTTAATTATTAATTCTTGTTGCTTTACGCGCCAACTGTTGAAAAACATCGTCCATATTTGCCGCATTAAAAGCCGCTTTCAAGTTTTTTGGCGTGTCAAGAACTTCAATCTTTCCATCCACCATGATAGAAACGCGGTTGCAATATTCGGCTTCGTCCATATAGTGTGTAGTTACGAAAACGGTTATTCCGCGCTGTACCGCACGATAAATCAATTCCCAAAACCGACGGCGGGTAACAGGGTCAACGCCTCCTGTCGGTTCGTCAAGGAAAACGATTTTCGGTTCATGAAAGATTGAAACAGAAAAGGCAAGTTTCTGTTTCCAGCCCAGCGGCAGCAATTTTGCAAGTGTATTACGTTCTTTTTCAAAACCAAGTTCCTGCAAAATTTGAGCGGTTTTATCTTCAATTTCTTTTTTTTTCATGCCGTAAATTCCGCCGAAAAGGCGCAAGTTTTCCCATACTTTCAAATCATCGTAAAGTGCAAATTTTTGACTCATGTAGCCAATGTTTTTTTTAATATCTTCCTGTTGACTGGCAATGTCAAATCCCGCTACCATTCCACTGCCCGAAGTGGGACGGCTTAATCCGCACAACATGCGCATTGCAGTGGTTTTTCCTGCTCCGTTTGCTCCGAGAAAACCGAAAATTTCACCTTTTTCTACTTCAAATTCAATAGAATCTACGGCAATGAAATTTCCGAATTTTTTGGTCAATTTATTTGTTGATATTACTTTTTCCATTAGTTTGATTCCTCCATCAATATCATGAAACAATCTTCGACTGTCGGTGAAATTTCTTTGAATTGAATATTATTTTTTTCGTTTTGTATTTCCGATTTACTATTAAAAATAACGTGCAGCGTATCGCCGAAACTGAATACGGAACGTACGGCAGAATTACGCCGTAACTGTTTTAATATTTCGTAACTGTTATTCGATTCTACTGAGTAAATCTTATGCGGAAAATCAGCAATAATTTTCTGCGGCATATTGACTGTAAGGATTTTTCCGCGCTGGATAAACGCTATACGGTCGCACATTGATACTTCATCCATGTAAGGAGTAGAAACGAGTATAGCAATGCCCTGCTGTTTAAGTTTTTTCAACATTCCCCAAAATTCCTTGCGGCTGACAGGGTCAACTCCAGTAGTTGGCTCGTCAAGAAACAGTACGGAAGGTTTATGAATGAGAGCGCAACTCAATGCAAGTTTCTGCTTCATTCCACCTGACAGTTGTCCGGCTCTGCGATTTTTGAACGGCTCAATTTGTCTGTAAATATCTTCTATCAGGTAATAATTTTCTTTGACGGAAGTATTGAAAACACTTGCAAAAAAGTTTAGATTTTCTTCAACCGTCAAATCCTGATAAAGCGAAAAACGTTCAGGCATATATCCCACATGCTTGCGGATTTGTTTGTAATCGCACACCACATCAAACCCTTCGACCATTGCCGAGCCGCTGTCGGCAAGCAAAAGCGTAGTAAGGATACGGAACAAACTTGTTTTTCCTGCACCGTCAGCGCCAATCAAACCAAATATTTCACCACGCTCGACTTCAAAGGAAATTTCTTTCAAAATTGCGAGTTTACCGTAATTCAAACAAATATTATTTACCTGTATTGCCTTCATTGTAACTGTATTCAGTAAAAATTAATCAACCAAAACGTTATTATTCGGCTATCTTAATTTTTAATTCCCCATACATTCCTTTTTTGATATATCCGTCATTTTGTACAGAAATTTTAACAGCATAAACAAGATTTGCGCGTTCATCGCGAGTTTGAATGGTTTTGGGCGTAAATTCCGCCTTATCCGAAATCCACGAAACAATACCTTGATATTCTCTGCGTTCGGATTTTCCCATATCTGAAAAAACTTTTACCTGCTGACCGATTGTGAGTTCTGTAATCTGATTTGCCGTAATATACGCCCGCATGAACATACTGTTCAAATTAGCAATTTTGAAAAATGCTTTACCTTGAACCGCCAATTCGCCTGCTTCGGCATATTTTCTCAAAACAGTACCTTTTGCAGGACTTTTGATAATTGAATTTTTAATCTGTTCGTCAATCTGAGCAATTTGAGCCATAAGCGATTGCTGCTCGCTTGCAATGCTACTGTTATTTTTTGTCAGCGTTTCCGTTTGAGCGGCAAGTTGTTTTTCAAGTGTAGCAAGTTGAGCAGTAATATCGTCCAGTTGCTTTTGATTGGCGACATTGTCTTTTACTAATTGCGTGAAGCGTTGCTGTTCACGGCGTGCGGCAGTTATCTGTTCCTGCAAAACTGCAATCTGCGTAGAAACATTAACCTGTCGACTGTTCATTGCCGCAATGTTTGCCTGCAACTGCACTTTTCGCCAATAAAGTTGTACAGTATCAATCAAACCCACTATTTGTTGCGCTTCAACCTCCTGCCCTTCGATTATATCTAATCGCAGAATTTCGCCGTTGCCGTTTGCAGATACAATAATTTCTGTGGTTTCAAAAACTCCGCTTGCATCATAATCTGCGTTGGAATTGCGACAGGCAGAAAACAGGAAAAACAACAAAAAAATAGAAAATTTCTTTATTCCAAATTCGAGATTGTTTTTTCTGATTTTAGAATTTGTTATTTTTGTAAAATAGGATATATTATTCATAATTTTTAATTAACTATAAATTTCAGACTGTAAATTGCCTGCAACATTTCTATTTCATGTAAAATTTTGTTTTGCTTTGCCAGTTCTTCGGCGATAATTTCGTGAATCAAATCGTTAACGCCGGCTGTTCCTCCGTTTACTTTTGACTCAACTGACAGTTTTACGGAACTTTGCAATGAAATTATTTCGTCATCCAGTTTCAACATTTCTCTATATTTGTCAATCTCGTTTTCTTTACTTGACCGACTGAGCGAAGTGTTAAACATAAACGTTTCACGCTGAATAGAAATTGCATTGCGATTGGAATTAAGCAGATTTTGACTGTTTTTGAAAGTATATAAATTGCCGATATTCCACGTCAGGCGTATTCCTCCGATATAATATGCCGAAAAATCGTTTTTCAACATATTCAATCCTGGATTTCCGTAACCGACTGTAAAAAAAAGTCCTATACGCGGCATCAAGCCTGCTTTGAGTTCGTTTCTGGCTGCATCGATTGATACCAAACGACTGTCATACAGCGACAGTTCAGGTCGGGAAATTTCCTTTGAAAGCAGATAGGTTATTTCCGGTTTTTTCAGTGAAATATTTTCATCTAATTTCTCGCCAATAAACGCTGCAAGCATTTGCAGATTTGCTTTCCGATTGTGCGCTATTTGTGTAAAAGTTTGCTTTGCTTTCAGTTGCTCTGCCTTAACAGCATTTACATCGGCTTGATTGGCAAGTCCGCTTTTTACAAGTGCGTTTATATGGTCAAATTTTTGCTGCAATTCGTCCTGAAACAAACGGTTTTGTTCTATCAGAGCATCACAGAGTAAAATTCCGAAAAAGAGTTGATTTACACGTTCTTTGAGCGCATACAGACTGACATCCAATTCTGCTTTTTCAGTGTCAATATTCGCTTTGACTGTTTTACTGTTAGCACTGGAAAAACCGCCATCCCACAATGTCTGGCTCATTTCTACGGTTGCTCCATACTGGTCTTTGTTCAATTCCGGGATTTTCATTTCTATCGGTTGCGGAAAGGAAACCTGCGAAAAATCAATAGGAATTTTCGTAACATCAGATTGATAACTTGCTTTTGCCGACAGTTGTATTTGCGGCAACCAAGTCTTTCCTATGTTCGACAGACTGTAATTGCGTGTCTGTTCAATCAAATCGTACTGCCTGACAAGCGGATAGTTAGCCATCGCTTTTTCATAACAATCTTCGATGCTTAATTGTGCAAATGTTTGTACCGTTATCAAAAAAGCCAATAATAAAAATATAGATTTCTTGTATCTTTTTTGTAATGTGTGATAATTAAACATAATTATTCAATATAATTGTTCAACATTTTTGTTTATTAATTTTGAAAAAAATTATGGACGCAAAGCGTTCAAAATAAACTGTATATTACTTTCACGCCTTTCTTTCAATATTTTTTCTATTGTCTTCCTGTCGTTTGTCTGAAAAATATCCTGTATTATAGGCATTGCAATAAAAATTGAAATATTTATAGATATAATATTCATTATAAAATCTTTGAGTGAAATAGGACGTATATTTCCTTTTTCAATTTCGGCATTCAGCAAGTTTTCCACTTTGTTTAAAAAGATGGTAAAATGCGGAACTAAAAATTCAAAAACCAGTTCACGGTTGGTTTTGTTTGATAAAATTTCGTTGAAAATAAATAGAGGCAAACGCGGCTGTTTTGCTACAAAGTTAAATTGCGTTTCAATAATCTGTCTTATTGTTTGTTCAAAAGGAAGATTTTTGTCAAATATAACTCCAAGCGGCTGCAAAAGATTCTGCATTTTTTTACGAAAAATCATTTGAAACAGTTTTTCTTTTGTGCGAAAATAGTAATGCAGCATCGAATGACTTACGTTTGCCCGTTTAGCGATTGCAACCATTTTTGCATTACCGTAACCTTTTTCAAGAAACTCTGTTTCTGCCGCTTCCAAAATGATTTGTTCAGTGTTTAACTCGTTTTTATTCATACTGTTTTATTAAATAATTTTGTTAGACAATTTTGTCGATACAAAGATATGATATTTTTTTAAATCGTCAACAATTTTAAAACAGAAATAAAGTATATGTTTCTCTCTTTATTGACTTACATCAAATCGAAACAGTTGAAATTCATTAAATTAAATTTGATGGAAAGAAATTTAGATATTAAAATAACAGTTGATAAATTACTAACATTCAACCGTTAATCCGTCATAAGCGGAATAAACATTTACAGGTAATTCCTTTTCAAGTGTCGAATATAAATCAAGTTGATGCGAAATATGCGTAAGATACGCACGCTTAGGCTGCAATTTTTCAATAATTTTAAGAGTTTCGGGCAAACAGAAATGCGATAAATGAGGTTTGCGCCGCAAAGCATCAATCACAATAATATCTGCATTATACATTTTTTTTAATTCATCATGCGGAATATTATTTGTGTCTGTGATATAGCAAAAATTATGTATTCTGAAACCAAGTATCGGCAGTTTATAATGAAAGGCTCTGATTGGCGTAACATCAATACCTGCGACACTAAAATTATTTTCATTGATTGTATGAAATTCAAATTCGGGAACGCCCGGATATTTAATTATATCAAAAACATAATAAAAAATTTTGCGCAAGGCATCCTGCACGCGCATTTCTGCATATATGTCAATGGCTTTCTGATTGATATAATTAAGTGCGCGGACATCATCCAAGCCGCCCACATGGTCAATATGAGCATGAGTAATAAGAATTGCATCCAAATCGGTAATATTTGCACGCAGCATTTGTTGTCGAAAATCAGGACCTGCATCAATCAAAATTTTTTTATTGTCTGTTTCAACCAATACCGATGACCGCAAGCGTTTGTCGCGTTTGTCCGTTGATTTACAAACTTTACAGTTACAGCCAATCATTGGTGTTCCCTGAGATGTTCCTGTTCCTAAAAATGTTATTTTCATACAAAAAAATGCTGAATTTATATCTTTTGCCTTATTTTACCAAATTTGTCAGCGCATAGATGTAATTCGTTGAGAATGCAAATATATTAATTTTATCATGTATCGAAACCGATTGACAAAAAATAAGAAAGACTATGACAATACAAAAATTACAAAGTTTTGCATCTGTAACAGTTAAAAGTATGTCATTTCAAGAGATTTTTTTATATTGATATTAAAGAAACAGAAAAAAGCATATTTCAAATCAATTTTGCAATGATTTTATATTTTGTAAGAATAACTAATCATAACATAAAAACATCACTCGGAGATGTACGAGGAAGTACGTAAAGATTAGTTTTTATATCTTTTTCTTTCAATTTGTCGGCAACTGATGTGTATGCAAGTTCGGGTATATTATTTTCTCTGCTTAAATGACAAAGCCATATATGAGTTAACTTTTCATTAATATTTTCGGATAAAAATTCCGCAGTCTGCCTGTTGCTCAAATGTCCCGTATTTGCTTTTATCCGTTGCTGTAACACAACAGGATATTTACTCTTATCAAGCATTTGTTCATCATAATTTGCCTCAATAACCAAATAATTCGCTCTGCAAATATGTTCTTTTGCGTTTTCACAAATATAACCCAAATCGGTAATAAGCGTAAACCGTTTATCATTAAAACCGACAGTATATCCAACGTTGTCGCAACCGTCATGTGAAACGCCAAACGCTTCTATGGTAAAACCATCAATCACAACAGGCATTTTTTTTTCTATAATACGTTTGCCGGTGTTAATCTTTTGCTTTAAAATATAATTGTTATATATTGCTTCGTGAGTTTTTTCGGTTGCATATACAGGTAAAAATAATTTTTCACTCAACATTCCGACTGATTTTACATGGTCGATATGGTCATGAGTAATAAAAACAGCACGAACATTATTTATATTCAATTCTGCATTGTGCAAACGTTTTTTAATATTTCTGAGAGCAATTCCTGCATCAATAAGAATTCCGCAATCTTTGGTTCCAATATAAAAACAGTTTCCGCTACTGCCGCTTGCAAGACTTATAAAATTAACCTGCATCTTCATTTTGACCTGCAAAGGTAGAAATTTTAAGCAAAATATTAAATGTTTATAGCAGAATTGCAACAATTCCTGCTATTACACAATAAACTGCAAACCAGACAAGTTTTCCGCGTTTTACTATATTCAGCATCACGGTGCAAGCAAGCAAGCCGGAAATAAATGCGCCAAAAAATCCTGCAATCATTGCTGTGCCTGATATTGATGTATTGATAAAATTTCCGCCGAATAAATCAAGCAATGCTTCGCCCATTACCGGAATCAAAACCATAAGAAATGAAAACTGCGCAACATCTTCTTTTTTGTTTCCCAGCAATAAACCTGTGGCTATCGTACTGCCTGACCGCGAAAGTCCAGGAAGTACTGCTATTGCCTGCGCTATTCCTATTATGAACGAATCACGAAAAGATATGTTATTTTTTGTGCGCGGTTTGAAACAGTATGAAAATATTAACAACAATGCGGTAACAAATAAACAAATTCCGACAATCACAAGTCCGCTGCCGAAAACATTTTCAATCGTATCTTTAAAAAATATTCCGACTATTGCAACGGGAATCATTGATACGATAAGTTTTGCGATGTATTCGGTTTCGGCGTTCCATTTGAACTTGAACAGTCCGACAAACAGTTTGATGATAATATTCCAAAAAACAACAACCGTACTTAACACCGTAGCAGCATGTACAACAATCGCAAACGACATGTTTCCGTCTGTATTTGTATTAAACAGTTTGGCTCCTATCTGTAAATGTCCGCTGCTGCTTACAGGTAAAAATTCGGTAATGCCCTGCACAATACCGAGTATCAGCGCTTCAAACCAGTTCATTTGTTTTCTTTTGGCTTACGCATAATTGCATATCCTACAAAAATAAATCCTGCGACAACTATTATCGGAGCAAACGTTATGCGCTGAAAACTGAACATTTCGTTTGCATCAAATTTTGCAGGGTCGGCATTGCCTCCGCCAAGCATTAACAAAAATCCCAAAACTATAATAATACAACCTATTGCCATAAATTTATAATTTTGTTTGGGCATTGCAAAATTTTTATTTTCATTCTCTTTCGTTGGTGTAGCAGATTTTCTGATTGTTGCCATATTGTATATTTATTTTATTGTAAAAAGTTTAATAATATAATTTATCAAGATTAATCCGTATATATTTTCTAACTGCAAAATATGTTGAAATATAATTAATTCCTATGCCAAGAAGCAATATTCCAAACAGAAGAACAAGCATTGTTTCCATATCGGCAATTTCTATAATGTCGCTAAATTCCGATTGCAGAGCATAAATTGCTCCGTACAGTATAATAATAGCAATAAGTCCGGAGATTATTCCGCGTAAAACGCTTTGCAGCAAAAAAGGTTTGCTTATAAAATATTGAGTTGCTCCTACAAGTTTCATGTTATGAATTGCAAAACGTTTTGCATATACCGACAAACGAATTGTATGATTAATAAGAACTATTGATACAAATAACAGCAATAAAATAAATATTGCCATTACCAGATTTATTTTGTTAATATTTGCATTTACCAAACTCAAAACCGATTTTTCATATTTCACGGATTCTACTTGCGGCATTGATTCAAGTTGTTGTTGAATAACACTAATGCTGTCAATGGATGAATAAGTTGATGAAATCCATATTTCTATTGATTCGGGTAATGGATTACCGTCAAGAATTGCCAAAAAGTCTTTTCCCATTTCTTTTTCAAAATTCTTTGCGGCATCTTCTTTGGAAATATATTTTGTTTCGCGTGTATAAGGCATAATATCAATCTGTTTGCGAAACTGCGAAATATCGCTTTCTTTCAAACCTTCATTAAGATATACATCAATATAAATGCTGTCGCGAAAATATTTTGTTACTTGACTTGCATTAATGTAAAAAAGCCCAGCCATGCCAAGCAAAAAAAGCACAAGCGACATGCTTATAATTGACGACACGTACGAACTGCGCAATCTTACATTTGTTATCTTTTGTTCTTTATTGACCATTTCAAATATAATAAATGCAAAGGTAACAAAATTAATTTTGATAATGGTTAAAAATATTTTTTTTATTTTTACATATCAAATAAATAGTTTACAGTTTTTCAAGTCATAATATGATAAACATTTAATACTGTAAAGTTTGCATTTTTAGAATAATTTTACAGAGATTAAATAACTGACAAATAATATCTCTTTATATTATTTTATGAAAGATGATAAAAAAATAAATATGTGATTTTGGTATCATAATTCAAAAAAAATATTATATTTGCAAAAAAATAAATTTAATATTATGAATATTCAAGACCTTGAACCGCGTATAGTGTTCAAATTTTTCAGGGAAATACTCACAATCCCGCGTCCGTCTAAAAAAGAGGGCAAAATTATAAAATATCTGCTTGATTTTGCAGAAAAATATAATCTAAAAGCCAAAACCGACAAGGCAGGAAATGTGTTGATAAGCAAAGATGCTACGGCAAGCTGTAAAAATCTGCCGACTATTGTTCTGCAAAGCCATGTGGACATGGTTTGTGAAAAAAATAATGATGTTGTTTTCGATTTTGATAATGATGCAATTCAGGCTTATGTTGATGGTAATTGGGTAAAAGCAAAAGGCACTACGCTCGGAGCCGATTGCGGAATAGGAATTGCCGCCCAGCTTGCAATACTTGCTTCAAACGATATTGAACATGGAAATCTGGAATGTCTTTTTACGGTTGACGAAGAAACAGGTCTTACAGGCGCTTTTGAACTTGAACCTGATTTTTTTACAGGCAAAATTCTCTTAAATCTTGATTCGGAAGATGAAGGTGAAATATTTATCGGCTGCGCAGGCGGACGCGATACATTGGGAAAAATCGCATACGCCGAAGTTAATGCTCCTGAAAAAGAAATTGCATTACGCATCGATGTAAAAGGTCTGAAAGGCGGACACAGCGGAGACGATATAAACAAAGGTCTTGCATGTGCAAATAAAATATTGAACAGGTTGCTTTATCCGTTTTTTGACGATATTGAAATCAATAAGTTTGATGGAGGAAATCTTCGTAATGCTATTGCTCGCGAGGCTTATGCAATTATAACAATTTCACCGGACAAGGCTGTTGAATTTAAAAAACATGCAGTTAAATTTGAAGAAGAAGTACGTTATGAATATCGCAGCACAGAACCTGATATGAAGATTATCGTTACCGAAACGGAGAAACCCGCAACAGTAATTGACAGTAAGGCAAAATTTTCGTTGATGAACTGTCTGTATGCATGTCCACACGGAGTTTTGGCAATGTCGCGTGAAATACCGAATTTGGTTGAAACATCAACAAATCTTGCATCGGTAAAAATGGATGGTAAATATATAAATATAGCAACAAGTCAGCGCAGCGCCGTAAATACATCAAAAGATGATGCTTGTGCCTGTGTTGCTGCGTGTTTTAAACTTGTAGGCGCAGAGGTTTTGCATGGCGATGGATATCCGGGCTGGATACCTAATCCCGATTCGTCAATACTTGCTGTTGCCGAAAACGTTTACGAGAAAACTTTCGATAAAAAACCACTGGTAAAAGCAATACACGCAGGATTGGAATGTGGTCTGTTTCTTGAAAAATATCCGGATTTGGATATGATTTCATTCGGACCAACTCTTCGCGGAGTGCATTCACCTGACGAACGTTTGGATATTGCTTCTGTGCAAAAATTCTGGCTGTTATTAATAAATATCCTTAAAGAGCTTAAATAGAATACAGGCAAACAGTCGCAATATTCCGAATGTAGCGTAATTATTAATAAACAAATAATTTTGAATCAGTTTCAAAAAATATTGTTTGAACATTGGGGATATTCTCAGTTCCGTCCGTTACAGGAAGAAATCATAACATCTGTTTATAACGGAAATGATACTCTTGCGCTTATGCCTACGGGAGGCGGCAAATCAATAACATTTCAAGTTCCATCTCTCGCAAAAGATGGCACTTGCATAGTAATAACGCCGCTTATTGCTTTGATGAAAGATCAGGTCGAAAATCTTAAAAATCGCGGTATTCGCGCTCTTGCCATACATTCTGGAATGAATGCCCGTGAAATTGAAATAACTTTGGATAATGCCAAATACGGTAATTACAAGTTTTTATACATGTCTCCGGAGCGCTTGGCTACGCCGAAAATACGCGCCGATATTGAACGAATGAAAATAAATCTTATTGCTGTTGACGAATCTCACTGTATTTCGCAGTGGGGTTATGATTTTCGTCCGCAATATTTGCAAATAGCCGAAATTCGCGATATTTTACCTGACACGCCTATACTTGCACTGACAGCAACTGCAACGCCGGAAGTTGTTGATGACATAATGGAAAAATTACGTTTCAGAAAAAAAAATGTACTTCAAAAAAGTTTTGAACGTAAAAATTTATCTTACATCGTACGTAACATAGAAGACAAACAGCTATATTTGAAAAAAATTGCTGAAACCACTCACGGTTCGGGAATAGTATATGTCAGAAACCGCAAAAAAACAAAGGAAATAGCCTTCTTTCTAAATTCAACAGGCATCAGCGCTGATTATTATCACGCAGGGCTTTCTCCTGAAATCCGTTCGCATAAACAGGATTTGTGGAAATCTGGAAAAATAAGGGTGATAGTTGCCACAAACGCATTCGGTATGGGAATTGACAAGCCTGATGTCAGGTTTGTTGTTCATTTGGATTTACCCGAGTCGCTGGAAGCATATTTTCAGGAAGCGGGACGCGCAGGCAGAGATAGTAAAAGGGCTTATGCGGTATTGCTGTACAACAACAGCGACAAAGTAAAGTTTGAACAGCAGTTCAAAATGGCTTTTCCTCCAATCGAAACTATAAAAACAATTTATCAGTCTGTATGTTCGTATTTAGGTGTTGCTTACGGTGATGGTAAAGGCATGGCGTTTGATTTCAACTTAATAGACTTTTCCGTTCATGCAAAAATATATTCGCTGACTGTATTAAATGCATTAAAAATTCTTGAATATGAAAATTATTTGCATGTTACCGATGAAATAAACTCTCCTTCTCGACTGATGTTTATTGTCAACAGAGATGATTTGTATAAAATTCAAGTTGAAAATAAAGCTTTGGATTCGTTTATAAAAATTCTCTTGCGGGCATATACCGGACTGTTCTCAAATTTTACAAATATCGATGAAACATATCTTGCAAAATTTGGACACACAACCGTAGATGTAATAAGAGAATATCTCATACAGTTAAGCAAAAAACATTTGATTTCCTATATTCCGCAAAGACGCACGCCTTTACTTATATTAGACGAAAGCAGAATGGAAGAAGCAAACGTAAGAATTTCGCCAGAAAATTACAAATTCCGTAAAGAGCGTTATAAAAATCGAATGGATGCAATGATAAATTATGCGCTGTCAACAACAAAGTGCCGAAGTCAGATTTTACTTTCGTATTTCGGTGAAAACAATACTTACCGCTGCGGACAGTGCGATATATGCAAAACCAGAAACGAACTGGACATAAGCGCTTATGATTTTGACAGGATTGTAGATGAATTAAAAAAGCGGCTTACAGACAGCGAAGTCAAACTGTCGGATATTGTCAATAATATTAACATTTCATCGGACAAGGTTATCAAAGTCGTACGCTGGCTTTTAGACAATGGAAAAATAATTGAAAACGAAAACGGAAAACTGACTTGGGAAAAATAAAATAATTGTTGGAACGTACAGCTTTTTTAATAAAGAAAATCATTAAATGGATTATATTAAAAGATGGTTCAAAATAACTTTATATGGTTTATTTCTAAAATTTTTGAGCAAAAAAAAATAATAAATTATGATTTTCAAATTAGAACTAAATTCACACTATTAAGAACAAATAACTTTAAAATTGCTCTAAACTTCCTCTTCGACCACAAAAAATACGAAAACCGCTTATTTGTATATCTTACTTAAGAGTTTGCAAAGGTAGAATTTCCTTTTCAATATTTTGACCCAAAATAAATACTGTGAAATTTGTTTTAAAAAATATAAAATTATTAAAAAGTTTTGCAGTTAAAATAAATATATTACTTTTGCTGCTGATTTGAGTATTGAATTTTTATCGTTTAGTCTTCTTTTGAAACAACGAAGCAGCCTTTCCTTACATTTTCTCTTCTCTATATCATAAATAATTTAATTTTAATAAAAAACAAATGAACATTTACATTTCAAATTTAAGTTACGGCACATCAGATGCCGATTTAAAAAGTTTATTTGCAGAGTACGGAGAGGTTTCTTCTGCAAAGGTTATTATTGACAAATATTCAGGAAAATCAAAAGGATTCGGTTTTGTAGAAATGCCTAACGATGATGAGGCAAAAAATGCAATAAATGAACTGAATGATGCTGAATTCGATGGAAAAACAATTGTCGTTAATGTAGCAAAACCGCGTACGGAAAGGTCAAATAACAACAGAAACAGTGGCGGATACAATTCAAACCGAGGTTTTAACTCGTCTAAAAGATATTCACGCGATTAAAATCGTACAAATCTTATTTGAAAAATCTGTTACAGATTTAATTAAAACCCTATTCTAAACAAAGGAATAGGGTTTTATGTTTGCATAACAGCGAAACAGATTACGAAAAAACTATATTTTCTAATTTTATGATGCGAATGTACAACAGATTAGTTACAGTCTTTTCAGTTTTACCGTAAAATGGCGCATCAATTCGGCTTCCCATTCTATTGCTAATCCGCGTGTTATACTGTTTCGTCTGTCAAAAACATTTTTCAGAGCAACAGCAATTACATCCATGTGATTGTTTGTATATGTACGCCGCGGAACAGCCAGCCGCAAAAAATCATTACCGTCAAATCTGTTTTCGCGGGTTAAAGGATCACGGTCGGCAAGAATATAACCTATTTCACATCCTCGAATACCCGCTTCAAGGTAAAGTTCAACCGTAAGTGTCTGCGCAGGAAATTCCTCTTTTGGCACATGTGTTAAAACCTTTGGAGCATCAATAAAAATTGCATGCCCGCCCGCAGGTCGCTGATACGGAATTTCAAATTCATCAAATCTGGAAGCCAGATATTCAATCTGTTTGATACGGGTTTCAAGATTTTCAAATTCCGTATTTTCATCAAGTCCGATAGCAAGAGCGTTCATGTCGCGTCCGTTCATTCCGCCGTAAGTTATGTAACCTTCAAAAACAATTCCTTTTATTTTTGCCTGTTCGTACCATTCTTCGATATTTGTTGCAATAAAGCCGCCCATGTTTACTATGGCATCCTTTTTTGCGCTCATTGTCATGCCATCGGCATAAGTAAACATTTCACGACAAATTTCTTTTATTGTTTTGTCGGCATAACCATTTTCACGCACTTTTATAAAATATGCGTTTTCTGCAAATCGAGCCGAATCAAACAGTACAGGCTTATTAAATTTTTTTGCAAGATGACTTACTTCACGCAAATTCTGCATTGATACCGGCTGTCCGCCTGCTGTATTATTGGTTATTGTTACAATTATAAACGGGATTTTTGCATTATGTTCGGTCAAAACCTTTTCGAGTTTTTTTATGTCAACATTTCCTTTAAAAGGCAGTTCAATCTGTGTATTGCAGGCTTCGTCTATCGTGCAATCAACTGCAAATGCTTTGCGCGATTCTATGTGTCCTTTTGTTGTATCAAAATGCGAATTTCCCGGAATATAATCGCCTTCTTTTACAAGACATGAAAACAATACATTTTCGGCTGCTCTTCCTTGATGAGTTGGCAAAACATATTTAAAGCCCGTTATTTTGTTAATTGTTTCTTTCATTTTAAAAAATGATGTTGCTCCGGCATAGCTTTCATCGCCAATCATCATCGAAGCCCATTGTCGGTCGCTCATTGCGCCTGTCCCTGAGTCTGTAATTAAGTCAATATAAACCTGTTCGGCTTTGAGTTGAAAAACGTTATAATACGCTTCTTTGAGCCATTGTTCACGTTGATTGCGAGTACTTTTTTGTATCGGTTCAATCATTTTTATTTTCCAAGATTCTGCAAATGGTAATTCCATACTATTATTTTAAATTATTATATTTTATTGAATTATTGTTATGATTTAAATTAAAATTAAAAAATGAGATGTCTTTAAATGTGCAAGTCATCACGTTTTTTAACGTTTATATAGCGGTAACAATCCGAAAGTGATATTTGGCATATTTTTGCTAACATGATGCAAATATAATAAAAAATGACAAAATACATTTCGTCTAAATATTTTTACAATAATTTTCAATACGCATATCAAATTTATTATTTTATTAGTTAAGATTTTATTGTAAATTTTACTTTTAATGAATAATTAAATACTTATACATTGTAATTACATAAAATATTTTGTTAAATGTTTTTCTTGTACTTGTTTTTATGTACTTACATTGTGAAAAATATTCATCCAATAACATAACACAGAATTTGTATTCCCATTTTAGAAAAATAAAGTTTTATTTGCTTATTGTCTCTTTTTTAGGGCAGCATATTTTCTAAAATATATCCAAATATCAAATATCTATTATTTTTATCAACAAAAGACTGTTAATATTATTTTTTTCTTACATGTATATAAAATCATACCTTTGTAAAAAAATACAGTAAATGCATCCTACAAATCAAATAAAATTCTTTTCAGGAAGAGCAACACGTTATCTTGCTGAAATCATAGTAAAAAGTTTTGGCACTGAACTTGGTAAATCAAGCGTTACGGAATTCAGCGATGGTGAATTTCAACCATCTTTTGACGAATCTGTGCGTGGATCTACAGTATTTATTATTCAATCAACTTTTTCGCCTGTCGATAATTTATTTGAACTGCTTTTGATGATAGACGCTGCACGTCGTGCATCGGCTTATAAAATTGTTGCCGTAATTCCATATTTCGGCTGGGCGCGTCAAGACCGTAAAGACAAGCCTCGCGTTTCAATAGGCGCAAAATTGGTTGCAAATCTGCTTTGTGCAGCGCATGTTGACAGAGTTTTGACAATGGATTTGCATGCGGACCAGATTCAGGGATTTTTTGATATTCCTGTTGACCATATATATTCAAGTAAACTGTTTTTGCCGCACATAAGAAGTTTGCAACTTGAAAATCTGTCAATAGCAGCGCCGGATATGGGTGGAGCAAAACGTGCAAATGCATATTCCAAAATCTTAAAATCGCCAATGATAATCTGCCACAAATCACGTGAAAAAGCCAATGAAATCGCTTCCATGACGGCAATAGGAGATGTTAAAGGACGAAACATAATTGTACTTGACGATATGATTGATACCGCAGGAACAATCACAAAAGTTGCCGATATGATGATGAACGAAGGCGCATTGAGCGTAAGAGCATTTGCTGCGCATCCGGTACTTTCCGGACCTGCTTATGAGCGAATTGCCGAATCAAAACTCGAAGAAGTTATTGTTACCGACACCATACCATTGCGTAAAGATGTTGATACAAGTAAATTCAAAGTACTGTCAACAGCAGATATGTTTGCCGACATTATTAAGAAGATTTATAATTGCGATGCAATAAGTTCAACTTACGAAATGTGATTACTGTTAATTACTTTATTGTCATCTTTGGACATGTTTTGATTTTTTTATTGAAATATCTGCAATACAGAACATTAAAATCATTTTATCTAACATATAAAATGATAAAATTAATTGATTCTTCTCTTTTTATATTCGGAACTCAAGTTATAAATTTCTCGTTTAGTCGAATATTGAAATTTTTGTTTAACTTTGCCTAAAATATTAATACGTGTTGTTAATTAAAATCTCATAAATCTCATGGAACAGAAAAAAAATGAACTTAATATTGAACTCGACGAAAAAGTTGCGCAAGGCACATATTCAAATCTGGCTGTGATAACACATTCTTCGTCGGAATTTATTCTTGATTTTATTCGTATAATGCCGGGATTGCCTAAAGCTCAGGTGCAAAGTCGAATAATCCTTACTCCCGAACATGCAAAACGATTATTGCTCGCATTGCAGGACAATGTTTCAAAATTTGAAAGTAAAAACGGACAAATAAAAGTGGAATATAATGAACCGCCTATTATTCCCATGAAATTCGGCGGCGGAAATGTTCAGGCGTAAACCTACAAATTGATAAATAATGACTAAACGTTACCTTATCGCCTTGTGTTTGATATTATTGATTAACAATTTATCGGCACAAAATTTAAAAATAGTTACAGGCGCAGTTGATACTGCGTTTAATGCCAATCATTATTTCAAAGGAATAACAGATAATGATGCAAAAATTTTTGTTGCGGACAAAGAATTTCCCGTTTACTGGACAGGCGCATTTGCTGCCGAAGCAAAATTGAAAGAAGGCGACAACGAAATAAAAATAATAGCGCAACGCGGCGCGGAACAAACCGAACAGATTGTTAATATATTTTACAAACAGCGCAGCAGCATTACCGCTACCGAAAATTTTGAAATAGAAAATATTGAAATCTTTCCTTCGATGAATATGACTGTTATGGCTGGCGATGTTATAAAAATAAGAGTTAAGGCAACACCCAACTGCAATGTAACATGGCTTAACAATATAAAATTACACGAACTGCCTGTTTCGGAAACAGACGGAATTGCAGGAATTTACCAATCGTCATATACAGTCAAGGATAATGAAAACAAATTCCAAAAACCTGTATATATCAAACTTAGTAACGGTAAAAAATCAATAAAAAAAGAAATAAACGTCAAAATCATTTTTATGGATAAAGACGCCGAACCGTTGATGTTACGTACAAAAGGAGCGTTACCGTATCTTAACTACGGCTTGGGAACAGACAGGCTCGGCGGGTCGAAAATAAGTCATATTGTTGAAGGAATTGTATTGCACGCCGTAGGAAAAGCAGGAAATCTGTATAAAGTCCGTTTAAGCAAGAATTATCAGGCTTGGATTCCCGAAGATTGTGTTGATATTGTAAGTTCGGGCGTATTCAAACCGCAGTCGCTTGTTGGTTCGTGGACTGCACGCGGCGCCGACAAACATGATGTTCTATCCGTTTCGCTTAACGACAAACTTCCGTTTAGAACGTTTCATCAAATAAATCCATCGAGAATAGTTATTGATATTTTCGGCGCAACGGCAAATACGGCATGGATTACACAATATCCCGAAACTTTGAAGCAAATAAAAAATCTTGCATACGAACAAATCGAAGACGATATTTTTCGTATTATTATTGAACTTTCACACAATCACTGGGGACACAGTATCGAATATCGCGGCAATAATCTGGTGATAAATGTAAAACATCAACCCAAACTCGAACTTAACGGTTTGCATATTGCCGTTGATGCCGGACATGGCGGTTCTAATATCGGTGCGCGAGGTACAACAGGTTCAATTGAAAAAAACATAAATCTTAAATTTGCAAAAATATTGCAGGCAAAACTCGAAGAAAAAGGAGTAAATGTGAGCCTCACGCGCAATGAAGATGAAGATGTAAGCATGTCCGAACGTATTTTATTGTTGCGTAAAATAAATCCCGACCTGCTTGTGTCTATTCATTGTAATGCAGGCGGCACGCCGTTTACAGGAAAAGGAACAAGCACATATTATCGGCATACAGGTTTTCGCCCATTGTCAACGTCGATTCTGAAACGCTTACTTGATCTTGGCGTAAGTAATTTCGGAAATGTAGGCAGTTTCAATTTTGCACTTAACAGCCCAACCGAATATCCAAATGTGCTGGTGGAAACATTGTTTATAAGTTCGCCGGAAGATGAAGCAAAATTGCTTGATGAGAATTTTCAAAATAAAATGGTTGAAAAAATAATTGAAGGTTTACAGGATTTTTTAAACGAACAGAAATGAGATTAATATTAAATTTATAAAAATTACAACCAAATTATACTTAAATCACTGAAAATAATCGTTTGACACTATAAATAATAAATAAACTCTAAATTTTACAGACATGACAGATAAAAAATTTGTAACTTGCGATGGAAATTATGCGGCAGCACATGTGGCTTATATGTTTAGCGAAGTAGCAGCCATTTATCCCATTACGCCTTCTTCGCCAATGGCAGAATACATTGATGAATGGGCGGCATTCGGGAGAAAAAATGTTTTTAATGAAACCGTTAAGGTTGTCGAAATGCAATCGGAAGGCGGAGCAGCCGGAGCAGTTCATGGTTCTTTGCAGGCTGGCGCACTTACAACAACTTACACAGCATCCCAAGGACTTTTGTTGATGATTCCCAATATGTATAAAATTGCAGGCGAACTGCTTCCGGGCGTATTTCATGTTTCGGCGCGTTCACTGGCAGCACAGGCTCTGTCAATCTTCGGCGACCATTCGGATGTAATGAGCGCGCGTCAAACAGGCTTTGCTATGCTGGCAACATCATCGGTTCAGGAAATTATGGATTTGGCGCCTGTTGCTCATTTGGCGGCAATAAAAGGACGAATTCCTTTCATTCATTTTTTCGACGGCTTTCGTACTTCACACGAAATTCAAAAAGTTGAAGCCGCCGATCAGGAAAATCTTGCAAATCTGATTGACCTGAACGCACTGGCAGAATTTCGTAAACGTGCAATGAATCCCGAACATCCCGTAACACGCGGTACAGCGCAAAATCCTGATATTTATTTTCAAACTCGTGAAGCCCAAAATAAATTTTATGATGTGATTCCTGATATTGTTGCCGATTATATGATTGAAATCAGCAAACTGACAGGACGAAAATATGCGCCATTCACATATTACGGAGCGCCGGATGCTACCAACATTATTATATCTATGGGTTCGGTTACGGAAGTTGTAAAAACCGTAGTTGATAAACTTAACGGAGATGGAGGAAAGGCAGGAGTTGTTACCGTTCATTTGTATCGACCTTTTTCGGTAAAACATTTAAACGAAGTTATTCCCGAAACAGTGCAGCGCATTTGTGTGCTTGACCGCACAAAAGAACACGGAGCAAACGGCGACCCATTATATTTGGATGTGATAGAAGCATTTTCAAATAATAAAAATATTACCAACGGTAAAAAGCCTTTGATTATAGGCGGACGTTACGGACTGTCGTCTAAGGATACTACACCTGCGCATATTCTTGCGGTGTTTAACAACTTGAATGACGAAAAGCCGAAAAATCAGTTTACAATAGGAATTAATGATGATGTAACCAATCGCTCGCTTCCTCAATTACCCGATATTGTTGTGCTTCCAGAAGGAACTTTTGAAGCCAAGTTTTACGGACTCGGAGCTGACGGAACTGTGGGCGCCAACAAAAATTCAATTAAAATAATAGGCGACAATACCGAAAAGTACAGTCAGGCTTATTTTGATTACGACAGCAAAAAATCGGGCGGATATACATGTTCGCACTTACGTTTCGGCGATAAGCCTATTCAGGCTCCATATCTGGTTAATACGCCTGATTTTGTAGCCGTTCACGTCCCTTCATATCTCAAAAAATATGACTGCCTTAAAGGATTAAAACACGGAGGAACATTTTTATACAATTCACCTTGGTCAATTGAAGAAACAAAAAATAATCTTCCGGATAATGTTAAGAAATATCTTGCTGAAAATAATATACAAATGTATATAATCAACGCAACCGATATTGCACAAAAAATAGGCTTGGGAAATCGTACAAATACAATACTTCAATCGGCATTTTTCAAAATATCACAGGTAATTTCTTACGATTTGGCTGTTCAACAAATGAAAAAAGCCATAGAAAAATCCTATGGTCGAAAAGGTGAAAATATTGTAAAGATGAACTATTCGGCTGTTGATGAAGGCGGAAATGTGATAAAAATAGATATTCCTGCCGAATGGGCAAATATTGAACCGACAAAACATAATGACGAACGAAATATTCCCGACTTTATTAAAAATATAGTTGAACCTATCAATGCCCAAAAAGGGAACGACCTTCCCGTAAGCGTATTTTCGGGCTATGAAGATGGAACATTCCCGGCAGGAACAACAGCCTACGAAAAGCGCGGAATAGCCGTAAATGTTCCCGAATGGCAAGCCGAAAACTGTATTCAGTGCAATCAGTGTTCATTTGTTTGTCCGCATGCGGCAATTCGCCCTGTGGTAATGACAGACGAAGAACTGAAAAACGCTCCGCAGTCAATGAATACGCTTGATATGAAAGTACCGAAAGAAATGGCGGGAATGCATTTTCGTATTCAGGTTTCTGCGTTGGACTGTACCGGCTGCGGTAATTGCGCCGATATATGTCCATCAAAAACAAAGGCTTTGCGCATGCAGCCTGTTGAAACGCAAACGGAACAAATAAACAACTGGGAATATTCGCAACATAATGTTACGTATAAGGATAATTTGATAGATAAAACGTTGAATGTTAAAAATAGTCAGTTTGCACAGCCTCTGTTTGAATTTTCGGGAGCATGCGCAGGCTGTGGTGAAACTCCATACATCAAAGCCATAACGCAACTTTTCGGCGAACAAATGTTTGTTGCAAACGCCACAGGATGTTCGTCTATCTACGGAGGTTCTGCTCCGTCAACGCCGTATTGTAAAAATTATCGTTCTGGATTCGGACCTGCATGGGCAAATTCACTGTTTGAAGATAATGCCGAATACGGTCTCGGAATGGCTGTTGCAACACGACAAATGCGTAACCGTATTCAGTTGATTATGGAAGAAGCCGTTTTGAACTGTACGGAATGTTCAGACGAATTGAAAAATCTATTCAAATTGTGGATTGAAAATCGTGAAAATACGATAGAAAGCAGAAAAATTGGTGAAGATATTATAAAATTAGCCGAACAATGCAGTTGTGATTATTGCAAACAAATAATTTCTCTGCGGCATTATCTTGCTAAAAAATCACAATGGATATTCGGCGGCGATGGCTGGGCATACGATATTGGTTTTGGAGGCTTGGATCATGTGCTTGCATCAGGCGAAAATGTAAACGTTTTGGTTCTTGATACCGAAGTTTATTCAAATACAGGCGGGCAGTCATCTAAAGCAACGCCTGCCGGAGCAGTAGCAAAATTTGCCACATCTGGCAAAAAAATACGTAAAAAAGATTTGGGAATGATTGCAAAATCATACGGTTATGTTTACGTTGCGCAGGTGGCTATGGGTGCAAATCAGGCTCAATATCTCAAAGCGATAAAAGAAGCGGAAGCATTTAACGGACCTTCTATTGTGATTTGCTATGCCCCGTGTATAAGTCATGGAATCAAGGCAGGAATGTCATGTACGCAACTTGAAGAAAAACGCGCCGTAGAATGTGGATACTGGCATTTATGGCGATATAATCCGGATTTGGAAGCAGCAGGGCAAAACGGCTTTGTACTTGACAGTAAAGAACCGGACTGGAGCAAATTCCATGATTTTATTAAAGGTGAGATACGATACAGTTCGCTGTTAAGTTCATTCCCGCAGGAAGCAGCAGAATTATTCGACATAACGCAGCAAAATGCTTTGTGGAGATACAACCAGTACAAACAATTGGCTTCATTTAAATTGGCATAAATTTTAATTTATTGAACATTGTGAGGCTTGTTCATGATTGCCGAACAAGCCTCTTTTGTTTTTTCCAAAATCAATAAATTTATAACCCGTGTATAAGATAATATGAGTCGCGGGTGCGAGTCCGTGAGCAACCGCATAACGTCATTGCGAACTGCGAGCGAAGCGAAGCAAGAAGCAAACCCGCAATGACGTTCTGTTGTTGTTTTCTTCATCATTTGTCAGAATCCTGATTAGCGAGATTTTTGGATTAACATGATTTTCTTTTTCCTTTTTTCTTGTTTTTGTACGATAATATTTATTAATTTAGCAGTGAATTTAATTTTTAAAAATATGAGCGATAAAAAAACCGATTTAAAAAAGATACTGTCCGTTTCAGGGTATTCGAGTTTGTTTATATTTGTAGGCAAAACAAAAAACGGCATAGTTGTCGAAAATATTAATGACGGAAAAAGAACCGCATTCAGCGAGTCCGCAAAAGTAAGCGCGCTGTCGGATATATCAGTGTTTACAAATTCCGAAGAACTTCCGCTGATTGAAGTAATCGAAAAAATAAAAGAAAAAGAAAATTGCAATGCAATAAATATTGAAGTAAAAAAAGCCGATGCGGAAATAATCAAAAAATATTTTGAAGAAACGCTTCCTGATTACGACCGCGACCGTTTATATGTTTCTCACATGAGAAAAATATTAGACTGGTACAATCAACTGCAAAGTCATAACATGCTTGATTTTGAAAAAGACGATACAGCAGAAACGGCTACCGAAACAACAGAATAAAAATCTTTTCTATTTTATTTCCGTCAGTATATTTATTGTTTCAAATATTGGGATTTCGTTAAGAAATTCATACGACTGCGTTTCAAAATTTATTTTGCAGCAATAAGTATCAATACCGTTGGTGGCAACAAGATAAGGGACTTTAAATATCAGATTGTAACGTGATAACTGATAGAAAATGTTCTGCGAAATTTTTACGTTTTCGGCTTTGCACTCAACCATTAACAGCGGATTGCGGTTACTGCCGTAAACAAGAATATCGCAGCGTTTTTGCATGCTGTTAAGTTTCATGCCGACTTCAACGCGCATCAGATTTATAGGATAATTTTTAACATTTACAAGATACATTATTATATTTTGCCTTACCGCTTCTTCCGCCGTAAAAGCAACATATTTTTTGCGAACACAGTCAAAAATCTGTTTACCGTCTGAAGTGTTGCGAATATTTAAATTTTCTTTTTTTATTTCGTCTTTCATATTTTGGTTTTAATATCAATATCCTGAAAATGTCATTTCGCACTTTTTGCATAACTGCCATTAATTTCAACCTCCCCTCCTATCCTATCGTAATCCAATTTTATTATAATTATTAAGTATTTTTATCAAAAACTATATGTTTAATATATTTTTATCATTAAAAATACTTTTATCATGTTAAATGAATAAACCATAATCAGTCATAAAACTTTATATAAAATCATAACAAAACTTTATACATATAATAATATTTTCAGTTACAGTTCAAAAAACAACAGCAAAACTAATGAAAAAATATTATATTTGCACAATATAAATATTGGCAAATGGCAAAATTCAGCGGCAAGGATACAATAACAAAATACGGTCAAATACTCAGCGATTTGAAAAATAAAATATACAGACCCATTTATGTTTTAATGGGAGAAGAAGTTTATTATATCGACAAATTAAGCGAATTTATTGCAAATAATGTTTTATCCGAAAGTGAGCGCTCGTTTAATCAAACCGTCATTTATGGAAAAGATGTTTCCGAAATAAGCCTTATAACAGACGCCGCCCGCCGTTTTCCAATGATGGCAAACTATCAGGTTATAATTGTCCGCGAAGCGCAGGTCATAAAAGACATAGACAAACTTGAACCTTATATCAAAAATCCTTTGAAATCAACAATTCTGGTAATTTGCTACAAAGGAAAAACCATTGATAAACGAACAGCATTTTATAAAACTATTTTACAGCAGGGAGAAGTACTGGAATCGGTAAAACTTTACGAAAACGAAGTGCCGAGTTGGATTTCAACATACGTAAAACAGCAAGGTTTTGAAATAGAACCCAACGCCGCCGTAATACTTGCTGATTTTCTCGGAATCAATTTAAGCAGAACAGTGAACGAACTGAACAAACTGTTTACCGTTTTGCCTGAAAACAGAAAAAAAATAAACGCGCTTGATATTGAAAATAATATAGGAATAAGCAGAGACTACAACACATTTGAACTCAGCAAGGCTGTATCAAACAGAGATGTGTTGAGAGCAAACAAAATATGCCTGCATTTCATTAAAAACGCAAAGGAATATCCTTTTGTGGTAACAATATCAACTCTGTTTTCTCAATTTTCAAAAGTTATGAAATATCACGCACTGCGCCGACAGCGGCTCGGCAGTCGTGAAATTATTGCGGCGCTTGGAATAAATCCGTTTTTTATTAAGGATTACGAAATTGCAGCAAACAATTACAATATGCTGCAAACCGCAAAAATAATTTCGCTGCTGCGCGAATACGATATGAAAAGCAAAGGCATGAATTACGTTGCCGCCGACAGCGGCGAACTGCTGCGTGAACTGATTTCCAAAATATTCAATATCGACAGCATACGTTATGATATTATGAAGTGATGAAATTATAACTTTGTTATCGTAACGGCTGCGAACAGCAAAACTGCTTTGCGTTTTGTTGAAATCAAGGTTTTTCAAAATAATTGTTTTGCTGTCATAATTCTTGGATTAATTAATATTAAATCTGCACCTGCTATGGATTAACTTCGTTAAATTCCGCTTTGTTTTGTTCACAATTTGCAATAATAAATAAAGAATCTCAACCTGAAAAAACCCGTATAACTAATCAATAATGCAGGATGATTAAAACAGTTTAGACATAAAATTCGGAAAATGCGCCTGTTGCAGATATGGAATAAAACCCTTACTTTTGCAATCGGTTTATTAAACAACAAGATTATGGATTTGACTTTAACAATTATAATTATCACAGCGCTTGCATCCATTGCGGCATTTGAATCTCGTCGAATTTTTGACAGAATGTTGCTGTCGCCTTATATGATTATACACAAAAAAGAATGGTATCGAATGATAACGCACGGTTTTATTCATGCAGGCTGGGCGCATCTTCTTATAAACATGCTCGTGTTTTATTCGTTCGGGCGTGCATTGATATATTATATTTCCAATTATATTGGACATGAAACGGTACATTTTTTGGTTTTATATTTCGGCGGAATGGTTTTCGCAACGCTGACTACCATCGTAAAAAACCGTAACAATTACGCATATCGCGGTGTCGGCGCTTCCGGTGCCGTTTCGGCTGTAATGTTTGCATGTATATTTTTTAATCCGTGGAACAAACTGCTGTTTATGGGAATCATTCCCGTTCCCGGAATAGTTTTTGCAGTACTGTATCTTGTTTATTGCAGTTATATGAGCCGCAACAGTCATGATAATATCAATCATGATGCCCATCTTTACGGAGCAGTTTTCGGTTTGGTCTATCCTGTTCTGGTTAAACCGGATTTGCTTAAACTATTTACTAATCTGTTGTTGAATCCTTCATATTGACGGAACATTTTCGCAGATTACAATATTAATAAAATGAAAAAAATATATATTTTACTTTTAATATTTTTACCCTTTCAATTATTTTCGCAGCAGAATACAGTTATAGAAGGCTCGGTGATGGATGCCGTTACCGGTGAAGAACTTGCATTTGTAAATGTGTTTTTTCAGGGAAAAAGCATAGGAACATCCACCGATTTGAAAGGTGATTTTCATCTTGAAACACTGTGGGCTTCCGATGAAATAATCGTATCGTTTATCGGATACCGCACGCAAACTCTGAAAGTTGAAATAGGTCAAAAAAATAAATATACCGTTCTTCTTGTTCCTGATGCTATCAGCCTCGAAGAAGCGATTGTACGCCCGAAGCGGGTACGTTACCGCAAAAAGAACAATCCTGCGGTAGCGCTAATGCAAAAAGTGATTGAAAATAAAAAACATAATCGCATAGAAGCACACGATTATTACGAATACGAAAGTTATGAAAAACTTGAATTTGCGCTTGATAATATCAAACCTGATTTGAAAGATAAAAAAGTGTTGCGTAATTTTCAGTTCATGTTCAATTATGTTGATACTTCCGAACTCAACGGTAAGCCTTATCTGCCGATATTTATAAAAGAAACCGTCAGCGACAGATATTACAGAAAATCACCGGAAACATCCCGCGAAATAATAAAAGCGACAAAAATGTCAGGTTTTGACAAATATTTCGATCAGGCAGGGCTTTCTTCATATCTGGAACTGCTTTTTAATAATGTTGACATTTACAGCAATGACATCGAAATGTTAGATCAACATTTTGTAAGTCCGCTATCGAATATTGCAAATACTTTTTACAAATTTTACCTTCTTGATACCGTTGACATTGACGGCGTAAAGTGCAGCAATATAACATTTTTGCCCCATAATTCAGCAGACTGGGGATTTAACGGAAACATATACATAACAACAGATTCGACTTATGCGGTAAAAAAAATTCATCTCAAAATTCTGAAAAAAATCAACATGAATTTTGTTGATGACCTGTCGTTAATTCAGGAATTTGACAAAGTCGAAAATACATGGATACTGTCAAAAAACGAAATTAATATTGATTTCAGCCTGTTTGATAAAAGTCATGGAATTTACGGACAAAGAACAGTAACTTATAAGAATTTCATATTTGACACTCCGCGTCCCGACAGCGATTATAAAGGCAGTGAAAAGAAAATCCGCCTTTCTGATTCCGACGAAAAACCTGCCGAATTTTGGCAATACGCCCGTCATGAACCTCTCAACAAAAACGAACAGGGAATTTACGATATGCTTGATACGCTGAACAACGTCAAGCAGTTTCGCAACTTTATGGATTTTCTCATGATTGTAACAACAGGATATATTGAATTTAAAAAATTTGATTTTGGACCAATCAATGCAATGTACAGTCATAATCACATTGAAGGCAATCGCTTCCGAGTGGGCGGAAAAACAAGCGCCAAACTGCATCCTCATATATTTTTTGAAACCTTTTTGGCGTACGGATTGAAAGATAAAAAACTCAAATATTTCGGCGCGCTAACATATTCGTTCAAAAAGAAAAAATATCATCAGTGGGAATATCCGATGAACATGCTGACATTTTCATACGAATACAATACAAAAATTCTCGGACAGGAATTAAATTATACTACAGGCGATAATTTTCTGTTTTCGTTCAATCGCGGCAAAGTTGATAAAATGGTTTACGATAAAAATATACGTTTGCAGTATGATTTGGAAAAAGGCAACGGCTGGGGATTTCAGACTTTATTTTCGTATATCGAACGCGAAGCGGCAGGGGCTATGGCTTTTGAAAATTACATAGATGGAAATTTGAACAGAATAAATAAACTTACAACATGCGAATTTGGAATCAACATACGGTTTGCTCCAAACGAACAGTTTTATCAAAGCAAGCATTATCGTTCAACAATGACCAAAAAAGAACCTGTGATAACGCTTTCGCATGTTGCAGGAATAAAAAATCTGGCAGGTTCGGATTATGATTATCAAAAAACGGTTATTTCGGCGCGAAAACGCTTCTGGATTTCAAGTTTCGGATTTATAGATGCATTCGCGCGGGCAGGAAAAGTGTGGGGAACTGTTCCGTT
The DNA here is from genome assembly GCA_031255755.1 of Prevotellaceae bacterium. Classification (GTDB taxonomy): domain Bacteria; phylum Bacteroidota; class Bacteroidia; order Bacteroidales; family UBA932; genus JAIRKV01. The sequence continues at coordinate 51,812 of JAIRRX010000023.1, forward strand.
TCCGCTGCTGTTTATTCATAGCGCAAATCAGACTTATTCATATCACATGCAATCATATAACATGATGAATTTTTTTGAATTTGCAAGCGATAAATATGCCGAAATAAATATTGCCTACAATCTGCAAGGTTTACTGTTCAACAGAATTCCTATGCTGAAAAAGGCAAAATTGCGCGAAGTACTTACATTTAAAGCCGTCTGGGGTGATATTAGTGATAGAAACATGCCGACAAACAATCCTTCGCTTTTTCTGTTTCCGTCAACAGATACGGGAGAAACGGCAATGTTTTCGTTAAGCAACAAACCATATATGGAAGGCAGCGCAGGAATTGACAATATTTTCAGGTTTTTAAGAGTAGATTTGGTTTGGCGAATGTCATATCGAAATAACCCTAATGTTGACAAACTTGGCGTTCGATTCAGGTTTCACGTAAATTTTTAATATTTGGTGTTATGGAAAAATTTTTGTTACTCGTAATTATTGTAATATGTATAGTTTTGGTTTGTTTTGCAGCCATGTCGATAAGTATATGGATAAAGAAAAACGGGAAATTTCCTGAAACCGAAGTATCGCGCAATAAAAACATGAAAAAACTTGGAATAAAATGTATTAGACAGGAAGAAATCGAACAGGCAAACAAAAACAGCAAGCAAAAAATCAACTGCGACGACTGCGAAGGCTGTTTTTTGAAATCCGAAAAAAGGAAATAAAACAGGCATATATGCCAAAAGTGTTTGATAAAAAACGTTATCTTACTTTATAGCGTTTGATTATTAATTGTTTAAAATAAGATAAAAAAAAATTATTGAAATTAATTTCAATAATTTTT
>JAIRRX010000073.1 GCA_031255755.1 Prevotellaceae bacterium
CAATAAAAATTAGTCATTATAATGCACGATATTTCAAAAATCAAAAAAGGATAACAGTCAAACCGCTATCCTTTGTATGTGTGATAAAAGTCTGTCAATTAAAAACGAGGTTCGTCCGAAACGGTCAGTTTTTTTCTGCCTCGGGCTCTGCGTGCAGCAAGTACACGACGTCCATTCGGCGTTGACATTCTTTCTCTGAAACCGTGTTTGTTCACTCTTTTTCTACGCGATGGCTGAAATGTTCTTTTCATTGTCTTATATTTTTATTTTTATGATTTGCAAACAAATGTAAAATTCTTTCCCTGTTAAGGGGCTGCAAAGGTAAACATTTTTTCTTTGTTCACAAATAAATCCGTAAAAATATTTTTAAAATATTCATAATTATGTGTTGCAAATCACAAAAAAATAATACCTTTGCACTTCCTTACGAGTTAAGGAATATGTCTAACTAAAATAATAACAAATAAATGGCTGTAAAAATCAGACTATCTAGACACGGAAAAAAAGACTATGCATTTTATCACATTGTGATTGCCGATAGTCGCAGTCCACGCGATGGACGTTTTATTGAAAAAATTGGAACTTACAATCCAAACACAGATCCCGCAACAATAGAGCTTGATTGCGATAAAGCATTATATTGGCTTAATTGCGGAGCGCAACCGACAGATACTTGCCGCGCAATATTATCGTATAAAGGCGTACTGTTGAAAAAACATTTGTTGACAGGCGTTAGAAAAGGAGCTTTGACAGAAGAAGTTGCAGAACAACGCTTTAATGAATGGATTGAAGCAAAAAACGCTAAAATTCAGGAAAAGAAAGACAATCTGTTGAAAGAAAAGAATGCAGGTCAAAAGGCTGTTATCGAAAGGGAAGCAAAAATCAACGAAGAAAAAGCCGCATTAGTTGCTAAAAAACGTATAGAAGCGGCTCAAAAAGAAGCCGAAGCAAAGGCAGCAGCCGAAGCGGAAGCAGAAATTGATTCATCGGTAGAAACGCCTGCAACGCCCGAAACAGATAACGCATAAACACAGATTTATTGATGAAAACAGCAGAAAAATATCTGCTTTTTGGAAATATTCTTAAAACATTCGGCGCAAATGGAGAATTGATTGTTAAGCTTGACAATCAGGTATCTGTAGAAATTAATTTAGATGAACCGATATTCATTATAATAGATGGATTATCGGTTCCTTTTTATTTTATGCTTTTTGAAAGACGAGCAAATAATCGTGCGCTTGTTGTATTTGAAAATATTGAAACAGAACAACTTGCAAAACAACTTATAGGAAAACAGATATTGTTGCCGTATAAAAAACACATAGACAAAAAAAATTTCAACCTCAATGATTTTGTCGGATTTGACACGAGCGATATAAATACGGGAAATATCGGAACAATAACCGAATTTCTTGATTTTCCCAACAATCCGTGCTTTCAGATAATTCGCAACGGCAAAGAAATTCTTATTCCTGTAAATGAGAAACTTATAAAATCAATAGATGTAAAATCAAAAACCATAAATTTTAATCTTCCCGAAGGCTTGATTGATTTTTATGTGAAAGAGTAAAATTTGTTATTTGCTATTTCGTTTGATTATCTTTAACGCATTGAATTTGCACTTTATCAGACAGTCTCCGCAGGCGGTACATTTTTTCGGATATTTTACTGCGGCATGTATTCCCGTTTCATCTTTTACCATTTCCAATATACGCCGACGGCATCTTTTGATGCAACGTCCGCATCCGCTGCAATTGCTTTTAACTACACAGATAACTTTGTTTCTGTTCTTACGATTGCGATGCAGACTGCCTAAAATCCATAAAAAGATTATAATCGTTATACCAATATATATTGTACTCATTATTTAATGTTTTATATGTTAAGACAAGCGAGAAATGAAAATATTTTAAATGAAAGTAAAAAAATACTGTTGTTTTCTTACATCTGTGTTAGAATCATTATTTTAAATATTATTGGATTACTAATCTAAAACATTTATATTCGTTATTATGGACGCAAACTTCACTGCAACAACATATTGACTATGCAAGTATTCTCGCCAAAATACTTGCCGATGATGCTTCAATTCGCAATATGCCCTGTTCGTGAGAAATTCCGTTTATATCAATTTTACCATCATGACAAAGCAGTTTCCAGCGACCTTCGAGCAACTTAAAATCAACAGCATGGCGATTTCCGTTTAATATTACAATCATGTCTTCCCATGCATTGTCGTTTGCGCGTCCGTCAATTAGAAAGGCAATAAAACAGTTGTCTGTTTTTATGAATTTAAGATTTTTTCTGACATCGCTTGCTGTGTTCATTCTAAATGCAGAATATGCTTTTCGCAATGCAATCAATCCTTTGTAATAATTAAAAATATCTCTGTATTTTGCTTTGTTAGACCAGTTTATTTGATTAATTTCATCAGGCGAATTAAATGTATTGTGGATACCTTTTTTATCTCTGCAAATTTCTTCGCCTCCATAAATAAACGGTATTCCCTGCGAAATAAATACAGCGGTTTGAGCAAGTTTATTAAAACGCAAAAGTTCGTCATCTGTTGAATTTTGCGGTGCAGTTTCCTTTATTTTATCAACAAGGCACAAATCATCGTGGCAGGACACATAATTGATTAATTGTGTTGGCGCATTTGTGTACGGCGTGTTTTTAACTTTTGAATAATCAACCTGCGGATGTTTTATTGCGCCTGTAATTCCGAGTTTTACGCTTTCTTCGTTTCCTGCTATTCCTGAAATAAATCCGCCGATTTTCGGACTGTACCAGTTTCCGCGCAACGCATCTCTTATATCATCACAAAACACGGCGATATTATTAAGATATTTTGCATTGCGTTTCACAGCGCGTAAATCTTCGGAAAGAGGCGACTGATTTGCAGTCCAGCCTTCACCGTAAATAAAAATCGAAGAATCAATATTATCAATCGCAGCACGCACGGCATTCATGGTTTCAATGTCGTGAATTCCCATTAAATCAAAACGAAATCCATCGATATGATATTCTGTTGCCCAATATTTCACCGAGTCAACAATATATTTGCGCATCATCGGACGTTCGCTTGCCGTTTCGTTGAAACATCCCGAAGCGTTACTCCACGAACCATCGGCATTGTATCTGTAAAAATATTCCTGAGCAGTAAGATACAAATTGGAATTACAGTTTAAAAAAGTATGATTAAAAACAACATCCATAACAACACGCAATCCGTTATCGTGCAGCGCCTTTACCATTTTCTTAAATTCCAGTATTCGTGTTTCAGGACTGTAAGGATTTGTAGAATATCCGCCTTCGGGAATGTTGTAATTTTGCGGGTCATAGCCCCAGTTATATTTGTTTTCGTGAAGTTGTGTTTCGTCAATTGATGCAAAATCGAATACAGGCAACAGATGTACATGAGTAACGCCAAGTTCTTTCAAATGGTCAATTCCTGTTTTTTCACCTTCGGGTGATACTGTTTTGTTTTCGGTAAACGACAGAAATTTTCCTTTATTTATCATTCCCGATGTCGGCGAAACTGAAAAATCGCGGATATGAATTTCATAAATAATAATATCGGCAAAGTTTTTAAGTTCCGGCTTTTTGTCGTTTTCCCAGTTGCAGGGATTTGTTTCCGAAAAATCAATTATTGCGGCTCTTTGTCCATTTACGCCCGCTGCCTTTGCCCAAATACCCGGCGTTTCGGCAAGCCATTTGTCATTTATCTTTACCTGAAAAGTATAAAATTTACCTTTCAAATCGCCGCTTTTTTCATAAATCCATGTTCCGTTTTTGTCGGGCTGCATTGCACATGTTTCAACAGGTTGGGAATTTATACCTTCGTCATAAATGTTAAGCCTTACGCTTTCTGCCGCAGGCGACCAAAATTTGAATTTGGAACATTCCTGAGAATATGTCAAACCCAAATCATCGCCATTGTATATCGGATAATCGTCAAATGAATTATATGCGAATTTGCTGTCTGCCATTATATTTTATAAATTTTATTTCAGTAAGTATTAAAAAACCGTTTTCAGTATGCACAATTGCCATGATATTAAAGCCGTATGTATCTTTGTTTATATTAAACATCCTGATTCTCGTATCGTTACAATTTTCAATATAGACGGATTTAACGCCAAAGATACACATTCGCAATGACAGACAGGCAAATCAATCAATAATTCTTTAACATTTTAACAGTTATTAAATTTTTGTAGATAATAATATTATAAATATAAAAATCCATCATATAAACTTAAAATTTTAAGAGTTTCATGTTATTTTTGATACCTTTGCAAAAACATTCTTTATGAATACAAATACAAAACGTACGCCATTATCCGATTTTGGAGAATTCGGACTTATAGAACATCTTACAAAATCAATAAAAATCACAAACAAATCAACACAAAAGGCGATCGGCGATGATGCAGCCGTGATGAATTACGGCGCAAAATGCGTTGTTGCGTCAACAGATATTTTGCTCGAAGGCATTCATTTCGACTTGACATATACTCCGTTAAAACACTTGGGTTATAAAGCCGCAGTCGTGAATTTTTCGGATATATATGCAATGAATGCGCAGCCTGTGCAATTGCTTGTTGCTGTCGGTATTTCGGCGCGTTTTTGCGTAGAAGATATCGAACAGATATACGAAGGAATAAAACTTGCCTGTGAAAAATATAATGTTGATATGGTCGGTGGAGATACATCCGCATCGCTCACAGGATTAACGCTTAGCCTTACCGTACTCGGCGAAGTTGACAGGGAAAAAATATGCTACCGCAGTGGCGCAAAAGTCAATGACCTGATTTGTTTGACAGGCAATCTCGGCGCGGCTTACATGGGTTTGCAACTGCTTGAACGCGAGAAAAAAGTTTTTGAAGGAAACGCCAACGTACAGCCGCAATTTGATGGTTATGATTACGTATTGCAGCGATTTTTGAAACCCGAAGCGCGTAAAGATATTGTTGACCTGATGGCTGATGCAGACATTATCCCCAGTTCGATGATAGATATTTCAGACGGGCTGTCATCGGAAATAATGCATATATGCAAACAGTCTAACTGTGGAGCGCGCATTTATCTTGAACGCATCCCGATAGCCTCGCAAACATTCAAAATATCTGAAGAAATGGGAATTGATGCCGTTACGGCGGCGCTGAATGGCGGCGAAGATTATGAACTGCTGTTCACTCTACCTTTGTCTTTGCGCGATAGAATAAAAGATTTAGGCGGAGTTGATGTTATAGGTCATATCACCGAAGCGCAAACGGGTGCGTATCTCATAACACCGGATGGATCCGAAGTTATATTGCAGGCGCAAGGCTGGCGACATGTATAAATTACAGCCGCATTGACCGTTATATGACTGATTAATGAATATCCGAAACCAAAAACAGATTGTATTTCAGGATAAAATTACCCGTGCCGTAAAATCATTCCATTGCGTGCGCCTGTATGTTTTCCATTGGCTATCGTATGAACTCCGTTTACAATAACATGCTCTATTCCTGCGGCAAATTGATGCGGATTTGTAAATTCGGCTTTATCAATAATTTTATCCATATCAAATATTACAATATCGGCAAAATTTCCAGCCTGCAATGTTCCTCTGTTTTTAAGTTTCAGACGGCTTGCAGGCAATTTGGTCATTTTCATGATGCCTGTTGACAGGTCAACTGTTTTTTCATCTCTGCAATATTTTCCCAAAAATCGAGGAAACGTTCCATAACTGCGCGGATGCGGCTTTCCTGTTGACAGTTTGCCTGTGGGCGAATATACGTAACCATCGGATGCAGGCATGCCGAGTTTGTGAGAAAGAAACATTTTTACGTTGTTTTCGGTCATTGCAAAACAAACCATATTCACATGTCCGTTTTCGGCAAGCAAAATATCTCGAATAAATTCGGTTTCTTTTTTATGTGAAATATCGGCGCATTCGATAAGATTTTTTCCTATAAATTCGGCGTTATCTCCACTTCCCGAAGTGATAACAACATTTTGACCTCCGCCTAATCTTTTTATTCGCGATTCGGCATATTCGCCAATTTTAGCAAATTCGGTATTATCTTTCAAACGCAGAAGGACATCGTCATTGCTGCCCTGCCTTGCCCAAAGCGGAATGAATGTTGACAGTCCCGTAGAAAAAGCAACATACGGATAACGGTCAAAAGCAACATCAATGCCGTCCGAATATGCTTTTTCGATAATTTCGAGCATTTTCGGCGCTTTGTACCAGTTATTTTCATTTTGCGCTTTGAGATGAGAAATTTCAAGACGCGCTCCCGACTGCCGAGATATGGTTATTGCTTCTTCGATTGCTTCTTCCACACGGTCATCTTCGTTACGCATGTGAATTGCATACAAAGCATCATTTTTGGCAATTACCCGACAAAGTTCAACAAGTTCCTGCGTATTTGCATAACTTCCCGGCGCATATTCCAGTCCGTATGATATTCCTGCACTTCCGCAGTCAATTTGATGCTGTAACAGATTTTTCATTTGTTCAATCTGCTCTTTTGTTGCAGGAATATCATTATTTCCGACAACAACCGAGCGCAAATCTCCATGTCCTGTAAAAGTTGCATAATTTATACTTATCCTGTTTTTTTCAAGAGCGGCGAAAAATCCGTCAACATGTTGCCATGGTTCGTATCCGTGTCGAAGTTGATTTTTTTGTTTTTCAAAATCTTCATCCGAATACGGAAACGGAGAGCCGCCGCAATTTCCGCCGACATCCGTTGTTATACCCTGATAGATTCTGCTGTCGCCTTCGGGACAAATCAAAAGATTAGTATCGGTATGCGTGTGAATATCAACAAATCCGGGACTTACGGCAAATCCTTCGGCATTTATGATTTTATCAGCAGATTCGCCCACCTTGCCAATATCTGCAATTTTACCGTCTTTAATAGCAATATCGGCAATAATCGGCAAATCGCCGTTACCGGAATAAACAAGCCCGTTTTTTATGATAATATCAAAACGGTTGCGTGAACTGACACATCCTGAAAATACGCCGCTGCCGATTAAACCTATTCCGCAACTCGTAAGCGCTGATGTTTTAATGAATTTTCGTCGTGAAACTTTTTTACTCATAGCAAAATGTTTTTGTGTGATATAATTTTTGCGTAAAGATATAAAAAATGAATGAATCTGTTGATAATTTAGAATTATTTAATTTAATATTTGTACATCCATTAAAACAAAATACGCCTTCTAATATTCAAATTGTCAATTTTTAATAGTTATTGATTTTATTATAACCCGTTGGCGGAATTAACTAAGCGCATATTTTAATTGTCCAATAGGTTTGTTATTCAATTTATTAATA
>JAIRRX010000113.1 GCA_031255755.1 Prevotellaceae bacterium
AAAGATAAAATCTTATACCTCTTCAAAAATGATTTATAGGATAAATCAAGTTAAATCCAAGTGTAAAACATCGCTTATGTTTTGATATTTTTCAGCAATAATCTTTACCTCCCGAATGACATTTTCAACAGTTATTAGGATAGATGATACGTTCGTTTTTATCTTTTATTTTCTTTCAAGCAATACAATATTTTCTACATGATGTGTATGCGGAAACATATCAACAGGCTGTATTTTTTTGATTTCATACTGTTCGGCAAATACAGGCAAATCGCGGGCTTGCGTTGCAGGATTACAACTTACGTAAACAATCTTTTCAGGTTTTGCATTTACAATAACTTCGCCGACACGAGGATGAATGCCTGCTCGCGGAGGGTCAAGAATTACAACATTTGCTTTGCCGTTTTGATTTATAAAATCGTCTGTGAGAATATCTTTCATATCGCCGACATAAAAATTAACATTGCCGATATTATTTATTTCAGCATTATGTTTTGCATCTGCAATCGCTTCTGCAATGTATTCTATGCCAATAACTTTTTTTGCATGTCTCGCAAGAAACAGGGCTATTGTTCCTGTGCCTGTATAAAGGTCGTAAATGATTTGAGAACTGTTTGCATTTGCAAATTCAAATACTTTTTGATAGAGATTTAAAACCTGTTCGGGATTTGTCTGATAAAATGATTTTGCTGCAATTTTGAATTTCAGTCCGTTCATTTCTTCCATCAAAAAACTGCTTCCGTGATAACATATCACATCCAAATCATTAATTGTATCGTTGAGTTTTGTATTTATGACATATTGCAATGAAGTAATTTGCGGAAATTTTGTTTTCAAATAATCAAGCAATGCGTTACGTTTTTTTTCATCATCACAACCAAATACAACAATTACCATTATGTCGCCGCATTTGGCATTACGAATAATCAGATTGCGTAAAAATCCGTTTTTTTCGCGAATGTCAAAAAACGAATAACTGTTTTTGATTGCAAATTCATAAATTGCCTTTCGTATTTCATTCGATGGTTCGGGTTGCAGATGACAGTGATTGATATTTAAAACTTTATCAAATAATTGAGGAATATGGAATCCCAAAGCATTATGATTTTCGATATGTGCATTTTCGTCAATTTCGGTTTGTGTAATCCAGCGTTTGTTTGAAAACGTAAATTCCAGTTTGTTGCGATATTCAACAGTTTTGGGAGAAGCGATAATATTATCAATTTGAGGAAAACTGATTTTTGCTATTCGTTGAAGTTGGTCGGCGACCTGTTTTTGTTTATAAAAAAGTTGTTCGTTATACGGTAAATTTTGCCACTTGCAACCGCCGCAAACTCCAAAATGTTCACAAAAAGCATTGACAAATTTATCGGACTGCTTAACAACATTAATAATTTTTCCTTCCATAAAATTGCGTTGTTTGCGCACAATCTGCACATCTACAATGCTGCCGGGAACCGCATACGGAACAAAAAGAATTTTTCCGTCCGTTTTGGCTATTGCTTTGCCTTCGGCGGCAATATCAATAATTTCAACATTATTTAATATAATATTTTGTTTTTTTTTACTCATTTTTTCCTACTTTTGTGCAAAAGTAATTAAAAATGAAATATTCGATAAAAAATCATCTTAATTTCCAACGCTCATGGATTCGATTTCTCACATATTAATCGGCGCTGTTACGGGTGAAACTGTTGCAGGCAACAAGTTAGGAAAAAAAGCTGCGCTTTGGGGCGCAGTAATTGCAAGTTTGCCCGATTTGGATGTAATTGCGCAACCTTTTCTCAAACCTGCACAATCATTGCTTTTTCATCGCGGTCCTACACATTCCGTTATCTTTTGCGTATTGATAATTCCGCTGATTGCAAAACTGATGACGGTAATTCATAAAAAAACAAAAGACAACCGTATTGACTGGATAAAACTATGTTCGTGGTGTTTGTTTTCGCACATTTTTATTGATTGTTTTAACTCGTACGGCACGGCAATCTTTTATCCGTTCAGCAATTTCAGAGTAGCGTTTGACTGTATCGGAATAGTTGATATATTTTTAATTTTGCCTTTTGTGATTGCCTTGTTATTATTTATTTTTGTGAAAAAAGGAACGAAACTGCGAAAAATAATTGCATCATCGGCAATATTGCTTTCGGCACTGTATCTTTGTTTTGCGATTATTAATAAAATATCTATCGAACACAAAGTAAAATCATATCTTGACAGCATAAACGTAGATTACGACAAAATACTTACAACGCCATTACCGCTTACAAACCTTGTGTGGCTTGTAATTGTGGAAGATGAAGATGGATTTTTTTCGGCAAATTATAACTTTATAAATAAACATGTTAACTATGCAAAATATTTTTCTAAAAATTATCATTTAGCCGAAAAATTCGATAAAAATACGGAATTTATGCGACTTGTGCGTTTTTCTAAGGGGTTTTACTGTCTTTCGCGAGGAGAAAATAATGAAGAAATAATTTTTTACGATTTACGATTTGCAAGTTTCGATTTTGACGGCGCTGCCGATTTGGATAAGGCAGTATTTGTACACCGTTTGAAAATAAATGAAAACGGAGAATTGATAATGCAGCATCATTATCCTAAACGCAAGGTGGATTTGGAAAAGTTAAAAAAATATTTCAGACAGCTAACAGACAATGATATATACTGAAACAGATTGACAAAAAAAACAGTATTAACTCTTTTCGGGAAATCATTTTATAATGCAAAAGAACGTCGTCATTGCGGAGGCGCAGTCCGAAGCAAATACAGCGTAGCACGTCATTATAAATTATTTATCAAATAGCATTATTTTGCAATGAAGTTTTTTTGTAATTTGATAATTTATTTGTTTATTCGCTGAAAATATGTATCTTTGGCACTTAATACATCTGTCTTAATCCTGACCGTAAGTTTCTCAAAATACGGTTAATATTGCAGAGTTATGCGAATTGTCAACAGTTTTTGTCATATATAACATTAAATATAAAAGCGATGAAAAAAAATCTAATTACAGTTGTATTATGCTTGTTTGCAGTACAACTTACGGCGCAGTTGCAGCGCGTAAATCCTGATTTGGTTGGTATGAATGTTGAAAAATTACAAAATGCCGACAGAATTATTCTTGAATCAATCGAACGGAATGAAATTCCGGGAGCAGTGCTTGCCGTGGTACGCAATGGTAAAATGGCGTACATAAAGGCTTACGGCAATAAACAGGTTTATCCAAACATTGTACCAATGACAGAAAACACGGTATTTGATATGGCTTCGGTAAGCAAATCAATGTCCACAGCGATTTGTGCAATGATTCTCCTTGAACAGGGAAAAATACGTCTGAACGACAATGTCAGCAACTACATTCCCGGCTTCAAAGGCTGGAAAAATGAAAAAGGACGGCAAACGGATATAAAGATAATTGATATTATGACTCACACTTCCGGATTGCCTCCGTACGCAGGAGTTGACAGCCTGACAAAAAAATACGGCGCACCGAACAGAGATGGACTGATTGAACATATCGCAACCTGCAAACGTGATTTTGCACCTAAAACAGATTTTCAATACAGTTGCCTGAATTTTATTACGCTTCAGCGAATAATTGAAACAGTATCAGGACAGGATTTGCGCACTTTTGCCAAAGCAAATATTTTTGATGTTCTGGATATGAAACATACCGATTATAATCCCGAAGGAGAAACACTTGCACTTTGCGCTCCAACAGAAAAACAAAAAGACGGAAGCGTTCTTTCCGGAAAAGTGCATGACCCGCTGGCTCAAATAATGAATGATGGAATTTCGGGAAATGCAGGCGTTTTTTCAAATGCCGATGATATTGCTGTGTTGGCAGCAGCGCTGTTGAACGATGGAAAATCAGTTTTGAATGACAAACGCATTTTAAGCCCGCTCGGTGTAAAGTCGATGCGCACTGTTCCCGAATCCGTTAAAAAATTTGGACGTACGCTCGGCTGGGATATTTATTCTCCATACGCATCAAATAACGGCGACCTGTTTGGTTCAAACACTTTCGGACACACAGGCTACACAGGAACTTCACTGATTATTGACCCCGATACAAATACAGCGGTAATTTTACTGACAAACAGAGTTCACCCTGACGATAAAGGCAGTGTTGTTCGTCTGCGCGCTCTTGTTGCAAATGCCGTTGCAGGAGCAATAGAAGAATAACGTCAGTTTTGTGCTTGTCAAAGCATGACAATAAAAAGCTATCGTCCGAAATTGTAAAAAAGATAATTTTACTTTTCGGACGATTTTTCATCTTTTTATTTACGCTTTAGCAATCTTACAGTAAAGAGTAACAGAAACATCCTTGAACATTAGCCCTATTTGAGAACAGTATGTATAAATGCTGCTTTTTTCGTTATTGCGAGCGTTAGCGAAGCAACCGAAGCGCAGCGGAGTTCGGCGTTAGTCAATCCAGAAAGGGCAAAGCCCTTTGAGCATTAGCGCAGGGCAACGCCCTGTGAATTACGACACATTTAATATATTAAGCCCCAACGGGGCGTAAGCAAAACAACAAGTAAGCCGTCATTGCGAACTGCGAGCGAAGCGAAGCAACCGAAGCGTAGCGGAGTTCGGCGTTAGCCAATCCAAAAAGCGAACCGTCATTGCGAGCATAGCGAAACAATCCAGACGTTCACTATTAATTACTGGATTGCTTCACCCTTGCGGGTTCGCAATGACGTCATACGGTTGCTGACGCTCGCAATGACGTACTAAAACGAAAAGTCAAGGGCGAAGCCCTTACAGCAATAGCACAGGGCAATGCTCTGTGAAAAGAAAAAAGGCAAAATTAGCCCTGAAAGGGCGTAAGCAAAAAATAAAGATTAATAATAATGAAGAAAAAAAACACACAAGCCGTCATTGCGAGGCGGAATAAACGCACCGTCATTGCGAGGAGAGCAGCAACGAAGCAATCCAGAATAATTATCTGTCTTTTCTTTTTCTGGATTGTTTCGGTTGCTTTGCCCCTGATGCTACGCCTCCGCAATGACTCTCTGTATTCTTTGCTTCACGCCATCGCAATAGTACACAAAAACTATTTAAACTCAATATTCCAAACAAAAAATTTTCTGAAATTGTCAAGATTTCTTTTATATTTTAACATTTCTTAATTTTTTTTTGTCTGATAATACATATTATATCCACATAAAAAATACATGAAATCAATACATTAAAATTTATTTTTAAGATATTGGGAAAAAACAATATTTGTAACTTATTAAAAAATAATTTAATTTCGCATTGTTTTTTTGTCTGATAATATGTATTATCAGACACATATTAATAAAGTATAGATAAGATAAAAGAAAACTAACAAAATTAAATAAAATAAGATAAAAAAATATTAAATTAAAACACAAAAGGAGGAATAATTATGACGTAACAAAAACAAAGAAAAACACTCGCCTTAGATAAAAACTGTAAGGCATGTTTTAATTACTTTGATTAAAACACCACAACAACAATCATTTATTCAAAAATTAACTAAAACTAAAATTTTAAAAATTCGATGATGAAAAATTTAATTTTATCTTCAGAAATACTAAAAAAAGTGGCATTATTGCTTCTTTTTATTGGTTTTTCTGCATTATCATTTGCACAAACAAAAACCATAACAGGAACTGTGGTTGACGAAAAAGGAGAAGCTTTAGTAGCAGTTTCCGTATTTGTGCAGGGAACAAGACTCGGTAACTATACCGATGCAAAAGGAAATTACACATTGAATAATGTACCCGAAAACGCTATTCTGGTTTTTTCGAGTATAGGTTATTCAACGCAAACGATTGCCGCAGGTGATCGTAGTATTATTAACGTTACTTTAGTCGAAGATGCTATTGCACTGGAAGAAGCTGTGATTACAGCAGAGTTCGGCTTGAAACGTGTAGCGCGTTCTGTCGGGTCAAGCGTACAAAACGTAAAAGCCGAAGAAATTGTAGAGTCTGGACGCGATAATTTTATCACAGCCTTGCAGAGCCGTATTGCAGGTATTTCAGTTACTTCGTCTGGCGGTACTCCTGGTTCATCTACAAATGTTGTACTCAGAAGTGTTACGTCAATTTCAGGAAGTAATCAGCCTCTGTATGTTATTGATGGCGTACCCATGAACAATTCGACTTTCGACCCGTTGGGAATTGCAGGTCCTGAACTGTTCTCTGCGAGATCGCTTGATTTTGCTACAATGGGTAATGATATTAATCCCGAAGATATTGAAAGTATGTCTGTATTAAAAGGAGCAGCTGCATCTGCACTTTATGGTTCGGACGCTTCAAACGGAGTTATTGTAATTACAACCAAAAAAGGGTCATCGGGACGCGGTAAGGTTCAATATGCAACAAGTTTACGTTTCGACAATGCTTACGGTTATCCCGAAATTCAAACTAAATATGCAAACGGCAGGTATGGTACAACTAACTATTACTTTACATCTCGCTATGGAGATTTGTATCCCGAAGGAATGAAACTGTATGATAATTTTCAGGCATTGCTTCGAACAGGTAAAACAACAACACACAGTTTTTCCGTTGACGGAGGTAATGAAAAATTTACTCTTCGCGCTTCGGGAAAATATCTTGACCAGACAGGTATAGTAAAAGGTACGGATTATACCAGATTAAACATGTCTATTTCGGGGAAGGCAGAAGTAACCAAATGGTTACAAATTGATGGCTCTATGACTTATGCGGAAACGACAAATAATAAGGTAGAGAAAGGTAATTATGGACCTATGCCGAAAACTTTTAACTGGCCATCTGTTGACGACATGTCTGTTTATCTTGATGCTGACGGTAAACATATGAGGAAACCTAATTATTATACAGATGGAGATCTCATAAATCCGTTGTTTGCAATAAATAAAAATAAACTTTATGATGAAAATCAAAGTTTTACGGCATCATATTCATTGACACTCAGACCTATTGCCAGCTGGTATGTAATTGCAAAAGCAGGTATTAACGCCAATTTCTATTCGTATGAAGCAGGAATACATCCTTACAGCGCTGCAAATAACGATGGAAAAGGTACTTACAGTGTAGTTAACGGTAGAACACTTTATCCGACTATTACGTTATTGACAGGTTACAACCTGCAAATAAATGATTTTGAACTTGGTGCCCAATTCGGATATAATCAATTGGAGCGTACGACACACAGTCTTTCTTCGTATGGAACCAATTTTATGGTAATTGATTTTATGGGACTTAACAACTGCGATTCCGGAACTTTTGAAACCAAGACGCAAAACACCACAAAGCGTATACAGGCTTTATTCGGACAATTTGAAGCATCGTATAAGAACATGGCATTTCTTACATTGCGCGGACGTAATGATTGGGCGTCAACTCTGCCTAAAGAAAACAGAAGTTTCTTTTATCCTGCTTTGGAGTTGTCGTTTATTGCTTCGGAACTTTCTTTATTAAAAGACAATTCGACAATAAATTATCTTAAATTGAGAGCATCAGTTGCTCAGGTAGGTAAAGCACCTGAACCATTAGCTATTTATCCCGCATTACAGTCAACTGCTATTGCAGACGTGAGCGATGGATCTTTCGGAGGCGGTTATCGTTACGGATATACAGGACCAAACACTGCACTAAAACCCGAAATGACTACAGAATATGAAGCAGGTTTTGAAGCCCGTTTATTAAACAACAGGCTTAATTTGGACTTTTCCGCATACACTCGTACCTGTGAAGATCAATATGTAACAGCTTTCCGTTTAAGTTATGCAACAGGCTTTGTACTAAACAATATGAACGTTGGTACTTTTAAGGCATGGGGATGGGATTTTCATGCTGATGGAGATATTATAAAAACAAAAACTATCACATGGAATTTCGGATTAAACATGAGTAAGGCAAAATCAAAAGTTACCTATTTGCCTGACAATGTCAGCGAATATTATAGTGCATATACCTTTGGAAACGTACCAGGCACCCGTAATGGTGTTAAAGTAGGATATTCTGTAACAACAATTACAGGCACAGCAATGTTACGTAATAAAAACGGAGATGTTATTATTAATCCTGGAACAGGGCTTCCTATGGTTTCTGACCAATATACGGTAATAGGAGATAGAGAACCTAAGTTGAGATATAATTTTACAACTTCACTACGTTACAAAGATTTCCGATTAACGGCTGCCTTTGCCGGACGCTGGAAAACTACAGTAATAAACGGAACAAAAAGAAGCATGTTAGTAAATGGTTTAAGTTGGGAATCGGTTGAGTTTCGCGAAATGAATCCTTACGTTTTCAAAGGCGTTTTGAATGATGATTTTGTGAATTCAGACAATCCTACCGTTAACACTATTGCACATACTTATGGTATGGGCACAGGCGGAACAGTATATGCAGGTACGCCTGAAGACTGGATTGAAGATGGAATAAATTATATACGTTTGGAAGAACTTAGGCTGTCATATAATGTACCGAGACAATGGCTGCAAAAAATGTTCAAAGGTACAGTTTCTCAGGCAACAGTATATGTTGCAGGTAATGACCTGCTTACATTTACAAACTATTCGGGCATAGATGCTGTTGGAAATACAGCTTCTGCCGCATTAGGCGGTTCAGGCGGCGTTGGCATTGATACATATTCCATCCCAAGCCCCCGTGCTATTACAATTGGTTTCAGTGTAACTTTTTAAAATTATATAAAATGAAAAAAATATTAATAATATTATTATCAAGTATTCTTGTATTTTCAAATACAGGTTGCGATTCCTATCTGGATGTAAACAAAAATGTTGATGCTCCAGATTATGTAGATGATTATTTATACCTTGCAGGCATTGAACAGAGCTTTCAGGATCTTTATTATGATATAAGAGCATTAGGTCCATTAACCCAGATGATGGGAACAACAGGATACACATCATTTGCAAACAATTATTATTCAAAAGCGAGCGATGCTGGCGGTCAGTCTTGGCGTCTTTATTGGCTGCATGGTTTTAATCTCGAAAATATGATTAATCAGGCAACAGAAAGTGAGCGATGGACATTGGCAGGCATGGGTTATGTTATAAAGGCATTCACATGGGATTTATTAACAAAATATCATGGAGATATTCCATGCAAGCAAGCATACATTCCTGGATTATTGGCTCATGAATATGATTCTCAAGAAGATGTTTATACCATTGTTAGAGGATGGGCTTATAAGGCTATCGAATATCTGTCGAAAACGGATAATACCAATTACGGCACTCAAATTTCCAGTAATGACTATATTTACGGGGGTGATGCCGAAAAGTGGAAAAAATTCGCTTATGCCGTATTAGCCCGCAATTATATTTCACTGTCAAATAAAACTGATTTTGTAAGCAGCGGAATTGCCGATTCGGTTATTTACTGTGTGCAAAATTCTTTTGTATCTGTAGATGACGATGCTACAGTCAAAGTTGCTAATGATGATGAGATGAATACCAAATGGTTAAATTTTTGGGGAGTAGCACGTGCAAATTTATCAAGATCATATTTTCAACATGAATATGCAGTGCAGATTATGACCGGAACTGTACCTCAGTACGATAAAAATACAGGAAATAAAGTTTCCAATTCAAATAATCAGAACATACTAGGCGTTTATCCTTATGAACTCAACTCAGTTCAGATTCTTGCAGATACGATTGTATCACAATACGGACATTTTGACCCACGTACTACTGTACTGTTTGGATGGACATCTCCAAAATATTCTACATTCACACTTGAAGATACCGTACAAATAATAAACGATTTGGGCTTGCCGAATTTGCGTGATACGGTAAGATTGCCTTATATAGAAGCATTTCCTACAGAAAAGGATTATATCTTAAAATATGTGAGTAAGAGATTTTATGGAGGTTCATTTACCAATGTTACAGGACCAATCGGGTCGGCACCAAGTTTTTATGGTAGAAATTCTACTAGTTCAACAACAAGTGATGGTTTTGGACGTTGGCTATATAGAAATGGCGCTCCTTACATATTAACTACATTTGCCGAAATAAAAATGTGCGAATCTGAGGCATATTGGAAAAAAGGAGACAAGGCAAGTGCTTTACAGGCTCTAAAAGATGGTATTTCAGGACACATGGATTTTTGTCAAAAATATATTTACCCATCAAACTTAGGTGGCGATAAAATCACATTATCTACATTCCGCAGTCTGGCAGATGATTATATTGCAGGACCTTACGTTGGAGGCTTAACAGTAAATGATTTAACTCTTAGTCATATTATGATGCAAAAGTGGGTAACTCTTTATCCATGGGGAGCATTTGAGGCGTGGGTTGATTTACGCAAATATCATTATGACATACAATATACAGGCGATTATCCCTCAAATGGTAACGGTTGGGAACGAAATGAACTGTACATGAAATGGGATACTGATGTTAATGATAATCCTAATAATGAAAAAGTGTATAAAGGCTTTTATTTGATGCCTGCTAATGTAGAAGGACGTAAATCTGCTTATAATATTGACAATGACGGCGCGCCATGTTATCGTATTCGTCCCCGTTATAATTCCGAATATATGTGGAATTTGCCGAGTTTGAAAAAATTACAGCCGATACCGGGAGATGCCTTAAATTATCACTGTTCTATCCCGTGGTTCGCTTATCCGGAAGATATACCGACAAATTAAATTTACAAACATTAAAATAAATAATATCATGAAAGTATTAAAATATTACGTAAGTATGGTTTTCATTACAGCACTTGTTCTGTCATCATGCGAAAAACACAAACTCATATACGATGCAGATATAGTTGATAACAGTAAAGTTATGCTGCAAATACATTTTTTTGTACCAATAGCAAGTGGTGCAACAAATGCAATAAATCAAGTCAGAGTTAATGATATTCCTGTTACCTTCAATAATTTAAATCCATATAACGGGATACCAGATGGCGCTACAGGTAAATTCTTTACAACAGATGCAGGCACAGTGAAAATTCAATTTTACAAAGGATCTGCTGCAGATGGCTATACGGAAGTCTATAATAAGTCCACAACTGCTCTTGAAGGAGGTAAAGCTTATAATGTATTTATACATGATTTTGATGAACCTCCTGTGGTTATTGATAACGGTTTCCCATATCAAAGAGATTATGCAGGATATTATACGGACAGTATATGTTATGAACGATTCTATAATTTTTATTATGATGAAGATGGCACTCCTCTGTGTAAAAACGGGGATAAACTCCAATTACAGTTTGTTTATTACGCTACTACATCGGCAGAAACCGGTTGGGTACCTCCATATCCTCTTACTGATACATTCAGCATAGGTCAGCCTATTGGTTTTGGAGAAGCAACTGAATGGACACCCGTACACCTGAGGAAAACATATTATAACTCCAGTGGGTACATGCCTGTAAGATGGTTTATTCGTTTAATAAAGGCAGATGGTACAAAAGCATGGGTTCCTTATATGAGTAGTTTAACAAGCGGACAAGTAACATGGACTTATGCTGAAACTCAATATATTGGTCGTAGATATCATAAAATATTAGGTGGTAAATCTGGTGGTAGTGTTTTCGGCAACCAGATTTGGGCTTTTCAAACATGGACTGCTCTATAATTTGTATTATGTTGAAAAGAGAGGATATTCCCAATATTCTCTCTTTTCTTTTTTTAAAAGGATTATCAATAAGGTATGTAATTTACATCTTTAAAAAAGACTTTGACTTTTGTAAGGAATTTTTATGTTATGCCTGTCAAAATTCGCTTGTAAAATAAAATTTTATATCATCGAAATTGGCTTGCGCCGATTGCAGCGCAAATGCGGTGTCGGCAAGATAAACGTTGCGTCCGTGCTTGTCGGTTGCTATGTTTGTATGTTTGCGTTTCATAAAATCATCAAGTTGCGCAACATTGTCGCTTTTTATCCAGCAGGCTTTGTAAAGATGCAGCGGTTCGTATTTACATTTTGCTCCGTATTCGTGTTCAAGTCGATACTGAATAACATCAAACTGAAGCATGCCGACAGTTCCTATAATTTTGCGTCCGTTAAATTTGCTGGTAAAAAGTTGTGCAACGCCTTCGTCCATCAAATGGTCAATACCTTTTGCAAGCTGCTTGAATTTCATTGGGTCGGCGTTGTCAATATAGCGAAAATTTTCGGGTGAAAAACTCGGAATACCTTTAAAGTTAATTATTTCGCCTTCGGTCAAAGTATCTCCTATTTTAAAATTTCCCGTATCATGCAAACCAATAATATCGCCGGGAAATGCAAAATCAATAACAGATTTTTTATCTGCCATAAATGTATTTGGAGATGAAAATCTTAACTGTTTTCCGAGAGCAACATGAGTATATGTTTTGTTTCGCTCAAAAATCCCTGAACATATTTTCAAAAAAGCAATTCTGTCGCGATGATTAGGATCCATATTCGCATGAATTTTGAATACAAATCCTGTCATTTTTTCTTCAAAAGGATCAATTTCTCTAATATCCGTAACTGTTTTTTGCGGATGCGGAGCAATCTTTACAAAACAGTCGAGCAATTCCCTGATACCAAAATTATTTACAGCGCTTCCGAAAAATACTGGAGCAACTTTAGCCTGAAGATATTCTTCAACATTAAAATCGGAATAAACTCCATCCAACAATTCAACATCATTACGAAGTTTTTGCGCATCATCGTCAATATATTTTTCAAGTTCGGGCGATGATAAATCGGTAAATTCGACTGTTTCAAAATCAAGAGTCTGTTTATTTTCGGAATAAAACAGATTTAACTTACGGTCGTAAAGGTTATATACGCCCTTGAAACGGCTTCCCGTATTTATGGGAAACGTTAACGGATGAATTTTTATTTGCAGTTGTTTTTCTATTTCATCGAGCAGGTCAAAAGGATCTTTACTTTCGCGGTCAAGTTTATTGATAAAAACAATAACAGGAGTTTTCCTCATTCTGCAAACATTCATTAGTTTTAATGTTTGCGTTTCCACGCCTTTTGCTCCATCAATAACAATAATTACGCTGTCAACCGCAGACAGTGTACGATAAGTATCTTCGGCAAAATCTTCATGTCCGGGAGTATCAAGAATATTTATTTTAAAACCTTGATATTCAAATTGCATTACGGCTGTAGCAACAGAAATTCCGCGTTGCCTTTCGATTTCCATAAAATCAGATGTTGCCGTTTTGCGGATTTTATTTGAACGTACTGCGCCTGCCGTATGAATAGCGCCACCGAACAGCAAAAGTTTTTCCGTTAATGTTGTTTTTCCCGCATCGGGATGCGCTATTACCGCAAAAGTTCTGCGGCGTTTAATTTCTGACTGTAAATCCATTATTATCTGTTGTCTTTATCTTTTTTTCATCATTTGTTTCATTTTCTCTTTGTTGGTCATTGTTTTCATCATTTTGCGCGTTTCTTCAAACTGTTTCATAAGTTTGTTCACTTCGGTGATGTTTGTTCCGCTTCCCAGTGCAATTCGTTTTCTGCGGCTTGTGTCAATTAAAGAAGGCTGTTCGCGTTCTTTGGGTGTCATTGACATTATTATCGCTTCGGTTGCCTTAAATGCGGTTTCGTCTATATCAATATCTTTCACCATCTTACCGATTTTTGGAATCATACCCATCAAATCTTTAATATTTCCCATTTTTTTGATTTGCTGAATCTGTTTGTAAAAATCGTTAAAGTCAAATTGATTTTTGCGAAGTTTTGCCTGAAGTTTGCGGGCTTCGGTTTCGTCAAACTGTTCCTGCGCCTTTTCGACCAGCGATACAATATCGCCCATTCCCAAAATTCTGTCTGCCATACGTTCGGGATGAAACACATCGAGAGTTTCGGGTTTTTCGCCTGCACTTATGAATTTTATAGGTTTATCAACAACAGCACGAATTGAAATTGCTGCGCCGCCGCGTGTATCGCCATCGAGTTTTGTGAGTACAACTCCATCAAAATTAAGTCTGTCGTTAAATTCTTTTGCGGTGTTCACGGCATCCTGACCTGTCATTGAGTCAACAACAAATAATGTTTCACTTGGTTTAACAGCAGATTTTATTGCTGCTATTTCGGTCATCATTTGTTCATCAATAGCCAAACGCCCTGCGGTGTCGATAATCACAACATTAAATCCTTTGGTTTGCGCATGCTTTATTGCATTCTGTGCAATTTTTACAGGATTTTTGTTTTCTTCTTCCGAATAAAATTCAACTCCGACCTGTTCGCCGATAATTCTCAACTGTTCAATTGCAGCAGGACGGTAAACATCGCAGGCAACAAGCATAATGGAACGTCCCTTTTTGGTTTTGAGAAAATGAGCAAGTTTCCCCGAAAAAGTTGTTTTTCCTGAACCCTGCAAACCCGAAACAAGAATAATCGCAGGATTTGGTTTTATGTTTATGTCCGTTGCCTGTCCGCCCATTAACGAAGCAAGTTCATCATGAACGATTTTCACCATCATTTGACTTGGACGCACCGCAGTCAGCACATTTTGTCCGAGCGCTTTCTGTTTAACATCGTCGGTAAATGCTTTGGCAACTTTGTAATTAACGTCTGCATCAAGCAAAGCCTTACGGACATCTTTAAGAGTTTCGGCAACATTTATTTCGGTAATTTTACCTTCGCCTTTCAGTATTTTAAACGATCTTTCAAGTCGTTCCGATAAATTTTCAAACATTGTATTTGGTTTTTATTATGTTTACTGTATTATTTACATTCTGTCGGGAACGTCAATTCCCAATAATTTCATTAATTTTTTAATCATAATCGCTACATTTTGCGACAGCATCAGTCTAAACAGTTTCAATTTTTCATTTTCTTCGCGTAAAATTTGATATTCATGATAAAACTGATTAAATTCCTTAGCAATATCGTATGCGTAATTTGCAATCACGGCAGGTGAAAATTCTTTTGCCGCCAGTGCCAGTGTTTCCGGATACATGTCTATTAATTTTATTATTGATATTTCTTTTTCGCTGATATTTGCATGAGCCGCAATTTTTGGAATTTTTATTTGCTGTTCGTTTGCTTTACGCAAAATCGAGTTTATTCGAGCGTATGTATATTGTATAAATGGTCCTGTGTTTCCGTTGAAATCTATTGATTCTTTCGGGTCGAAGAGCATTGTTTTTTTCGGGTCAACTTTGAGGATAAAATATTTAAGCGCTCCAAGTCCTGTCATTCGACAAATATTTTCGGCTTCGTCTGTGCTTAAATCATCGAGTTTTCCAAGCTCTTTCGACATCTCACGGGCAGTCGAAATCATAAGTTTTATCAAATCGTCCGCATCAACAACAGTTCCTTCGCGGGATTTCATTTTTCCTTCTGGCAGTTCAACCATTCCGTACGAAAGATGATAAATTGCATCTGCCCATGCAAACCCCAATTTTTTAAGTATAAGTTTTAATACCTGAAAATGATAGTTTTGTTCGTTGCCGACAACGTAAATCATTTGTTCGATATTGTATTCGTCAATGCGTTGCCGTGCCGTTCCCAAATCCTGAGTAATGTAAACCGATGTTTCATCACTGCGCAAAAGCAGTTTTCGGTCAAGTCCATCGGATGTTAAATCTACCCAGACAGAACCATCTTCTTCCTTGAAAAATACGCCTTTATCCAATCCTTCCTGTACCAGACTTTTTCCTGAAAGATATGTTTGCGATTCATAATAAATTTTATCGAACGAAACGCCTAAATCCTTGTAAGTTTTATCAAATCCTGCATAAACCCAAGAATTCATTTTTTCCCATAAAGCAATAGTTTCCGTATCTTTGGCTTCCCATTTTCGCAGCATTTCCTGCACTTCGAGTTGAATAGGAACATTGCGTTTTGCTTCATCTTCGCTGACGCCGCTTGCTGTGAGTTCCGAAAGTTGTTTTTTATATTCGCGGTCGTAACGCACATAATATTCGCCAACCAAATGATCGCCTTTTTTACCTGACGATTCCGGCGTTTCGCCGTTTCCGAATTTTTGCCAAGCCAGCATTGATTTGCAAATATGTACTCCTCTATCGTTAACCAAATTTACTTTTACAACATCATTACCGCAGGCTTCGAGAATGTTTGCTATGGCAAATCCAAGCAAATTGTTACGAATATGTCCCAAATGCAAAGGTTTGTTTGTATTGGGAGACGAATATTCAATCATCAGTTTTTTACCGTTTCCGTGCAGCAAGCCGAAATTTTCATTTTCAACTGCAGCATTGAGCCTTTGAATCCAAAATTCGGAAGTAAAACTGATATTCAAAAAGCCTTTGACAGCGTTATATGATTTGATTTCGGCAAACAAAGATTGTACTTTTTCGCCTATTTCGTTTGCTGTTATTTCGGGTGTTTTACGGCTTATTCGAAGCAGGGGAAAAACCACCAAAGTATAATCGCCTTCAAAATCTTTGTTTGTAATCTGTATTTGAATCTGTTCATCCGTAGCGGTTACGCCATATAACTGTTCAACGGCAAGCCGTACGTATGTTTGCAATAATTTTTCCATATCCATCTCATAAATTCAGGCTGCAAAGGTAACGAAAAAGTTTATAAAGTTTATAAAACATGCAAATTCAACCGCTAT
>JAIRRX010000031.1 GCA_031255755.1 Prevotellaceae bacterium
ATATGATATTATGTCTTTGATGATGATATAATATGTTTATTTAATTTATGATAGACTGCTTCTGAAAACAGATTAAATTAAAATAATTTGCACGTCATTGCGAGGCGCGAAGCGGTGAAGCAATCCAAAGACAGAACGTCATAGCGAGGAATGAGCGTAGCGAATGACGAAGCATTCCAGTATTATTATTCTGTCTTTCTTTTTTTCTGGATTGCTTCACCCTGACGGGTTCGCAATGACGTGTTTATTGTAAAAAAAAGAGGATGACTTTTTCAGCCATCCTCTTTCAGTTTCTACCCTGCTCTGCTATTCAAATTTTTGCAAAAGCAGTTCCATGATTTTTATTGCGGCAAGCGAAACAGATGTTCCCGGTCCAAAAATTGCCGCTGCTCCTGCGTCATAAAGCGCCTGATAATCCTGCGCGGGAATAACGCCTCCGCAAATCACAATAATATCGCCGCGACCGAGTTTTTCAAGTTCTGCAATAATCTGCGGCACCAGAGTTTTATGTCCTGCTGCAAGCGAAGAAACGCCAACTGCATGTACATCGTTTTCAACTGCTTGCTTTGCCGCTTCGGCAGGCGTCTGAAATAATGGTCCCATATCAACATCGAAACCCATATCGGCATAACCTGTTGCAACAACTTTTGCTCCTCGGTCGTGTCCATCCTGTCCCAGTTTGGCAACCATAATGCGTGGCTGGCGACCTTCTTTTTTTGCAAACTCTTCAACCAGTTTTTTTGCTTTTTCAAAATCACCGTCATGTTTTGCTTCTGTTGAATAAACTCCTGAATTCATACGTATAACTGCTTTATAACGTCCTACAATTTTTTCACAGGCATCCGAAATTTCGCCGAGCGAAGCGCGTTTTTGCGCCGCGTCAACGGCAAGTTCCAAAAGATTGCCTGTATTTGTTTCTGCTGCTTTTGTGATTGCTGCAAGCGCCGCTTTCACTTCTTCTTCATTACGATTTGCCCGTAACTGCTGCAAACGTTTTATCTGCGCTTCGCGAACCGCAGTATTATCAACATCGAGAATATCAATCGGATCTTCTTTTTCCAGACGATATTTATTGATACCTACAATTGTATCGGCGCCGGAATCTATACGCGCCTGTTTGCGTGCGGCAGCTTCTTCACTCCGAAGTTTCGGAATGCCTGTTTCTATTGCTTTTGACATTCCTCCGAGTTGTTCGGCTTCCTGAATAAGATGCCAAGCATTATGCGCAATTTCGTGCGTAAGGCTTTCCACATAATATGAACCTGCCCACGGGTCAACCGATTTACATATCGAAGTTTCTTCCTGTATGTATATTTGGGTATTACGTGCAATACGCGCCGAGAAGTCGGTAGGCAATGCTATTGCTTCGTCAAGTGCATTTGTATGCAGCGACTGAGTATGTCCGAGCGCTGCTCCCATTGCTTCGATACATGTACGTGCAACGTTATTGAACGGATCCTGTTCGGTAAGCGACCATCCTGATGTCTGGCAGTGCGTACGCAATGATAACGATTTGGGATTTTTAGGATTAAACCTGTTAACTATTTTAGCCCAAATCATACGTGCTGCTCTCATTTTTGCAATTTCCATAAAATGGTTCATTCCAATAGCCCAGAAAAAGGACAGGCGCGGAGCAAATTCGTCAACCGTCATACCTGCTTTTATTCCCGTACGAAGATATTCCAATCCGTCTGCAAGCGTATATGCCATTTCGATATCGCAGGTTGCTCCTGCTTCCTGCATGTGATATCCCGATATTGATATAGAATTGAATTTAGGCATCTTTTTTGCCGTGAATGCAAATATATCGCCTATAATTCTCATTGAAAATTCGGGTGGATAAATATATGTATTACGTACCATAAATTCCTTGAGAATGTCATTCTGAATTGTTCCGTTCAGCTGGTCGAGAGTACAGCCCTGTTCCAATCCTGCCACAATATAAAAAGCAAGAACAGGCAGAACGGCTCCGTTCATCGTCATTGAAACCGACATTTGTTCGAGAGGAATCTGGTCGAAAAGAATTTTCATGTCTTCCACGCTGCAAATAGACACTCCCGCTTTTCCAACATCCCCAACAACGCGCGGGTGGTCGGCATCATAACCTCTGTGAGTTGCCAAGTCAAATGCAACCGATAATCCCTTTTGCCCCGCAGCAAGATTACGCCTGTAAAAAGCGTTTGATTCTTCGGCGGTCGAGAAACCCGCATACTGACGAACAGTCCACGGACGTGAAACATACATGCTGCTGTAAGGACCACGAAGAAAAGGCGGAATTCCTGCCGCATAATTCAAATGCTCCATATTATTCAAATCGGCGATTGAATAAATATCTTTTACGGCGATTTTTTCAGGAGTTAAAAACAATGGTTTATCTTGGCAATTACATCCGAAAGATTTTGCATCGTCAAATATTATATCTGTAAATTTTGGTCTCATATTCTTTTTTCATTAAATTCCTAATTCTGTTTGATATTGTTTTAATGTTTCAAGCACATTGTTGCGAACCGAAATAAAATGTGTAATTCCTTTTTTCCGAAGTTCGTCTTCACAGGCAGGAGCGCCTGCAACTACAAGTATGGAGTTATTTCCAAGCAATTCGGCTATTCTCGGTACTGATTCAGCATATTCGTCATCTGACGAACAGGCAACAACTATCTCGGCTTTTGCTTCCATCGCCGCTTTTACGCCTTCTTCAACAGTTGCAAAACGGTTGTTGTCTATAACCTTGATTCCTGCGCAGGCAAAGAAATTTGATGAAAACTGTGCGCGTGCGCGGCACATTGCCAGATTTCCGAAAGTAAGCATGAACGCTTTAGGCTGACATCCCGAATTTTCGGTTTTCATTCGCAGTGTTTCAAATGCTTCGGCTGCACGGTAAATTTTTATCGGCTCAGCAATTTTTGTATCCACATTGCAGTCGCAGTTACAAGACATGCCAAGACTGTTGCGAATTTCCGAAGTTAATGTTTCGTTAAAATTCGGATATTGATTTGTACCAAGAATTATTTCGCGGCGCGTATCAACATTTGTATTGTGTTTTTGCGCGCTTGTACTTATCTGTTCCTGAATAAATCCGGCTTTAAATGCTTCAACATATCCGCCTTTTTCTTCAACTGTTTTGAAAAGTTTCCATGCCTCGTCAGCGATAAGGCTTGTAAGTTTTTCAACATAATACGAACCTGCCGCAGGGTCAACAACTTTATCAAAATACGATTCTTCTTTTAAAATTATTTGAACATTACGCGCAATACGGTTAGAAAATTCCGTTGGCTGTTCAAAAGGTTTATTGAAAGGCAACACTTCAAGCGAGTCAACTCCTGCTATTGCAGCCGACATAGATTCGGTTGTTCCGCGAAGCATGTTGACATACGGGTCATAAGCCGTTTGTAACCAAGCCGAAGTTTTTGCATGTATGTACATTTTTTGCGCACATTCATCGGTTTTTTCGTATGCTTTTACTATGTGCGCCCATAACATGCGGGCTGCACGGAATTTTGCAATTTCCATAAAATAACTTGAACTGACGGCGAACGTGAACTTTATGTTTTTTGCAACATCGTCAGCCGATAAACCCAAATCGGTTAATTTTGCAAGATATTCATTTCCCATTGCCAGAGCAAATGCAAGTTCCTGCACAACAGTCGAACCGGAATTGTGGAAAATATATCCGTTAACTCCGATTGTCCGAAAATGCGGTAGAGGTTTAGCCGCCATAACGCTTTCTTTCAAAAGTTCCAAATCTTTTTCTTCGCTGTTGCAAAAGCCTCCGCAAAGGGTAAGTTTGGAAAGCGGACTGTAGTCAATCGAACCGTAAATTTCGTCTGAATTGAATGTTTTTGTTTTTTCTACAAACATTCTAACAATTTCGGGAGTTTTGCAACAACCACCGGTAAAGTTGATTTCTACGGCATTAAGGCAAATGTTGTTAAGCAAAGCATCAAAATCTGTCTGTGAAATGCCTTTTTTTCCATCTATTTTAAAACCAATAGAATCAACGCCTTTCATTAAAACATCGAGCGATTTTTTGTTTGCATCGTTTGCATTTTTTGCGCAAAAATCCTGACGAATTTTCCAGTTATTATCTTTTTTCGTTCCGCGAACAAAAGGAAACTGTCCGGGAGCATAAGAAACATGTTTGAGGTTTTTCAAATCTTCTGAGCGATAATACGGGCGAACATTAAAACCTTCCATTGTTCGCCAAACTAATTTTTTTTCGTAATCAGCGCCTTTCAAATCTTTGATTATTACCTCTTCCCAAGTTTTAGTCGAAACTTCGGGAAACTCAGTAAATAATTTTTCTGCCATAAGATTTTGTTTTATTTTTTCAAATCTATCAAAATTAGAGCCGCAAAGATATAAAATTTTAATGGAGCATGATAATAAACAGATAATTTTTTTGCTTTTGATATAAATATCATTTATTAAAATAATATGTTCGTATTACAAATTGCTACAAATCAAAATTAAGAAAGATATTAAAATCAATCCTTAAAAGTAAAATTAACTGTGAAATTTTATTTATTGGCATGGCGTAACTATAAAGATAAGAATAACAACAATTATCCAAATCTTCCAATAATTATTTATTTCTCAGCGTATAAAATACTATTAATCAGGCAAACTTAAAATTAATATAAAAGAAAACCAAATCAAATGTTTTAAAATATTGTATTCTCATTTCATAAAAATACAATTTTATTTGTTGAGTAATTCCTTTTATATAATGTGTATTCTAAAATACTGCTTATGACTCTATTACCATCTTAAAATTTTCAACATCTTCAGCTTTGAATGATTTGATATAATCAAATTTTTCTGCGTTTAAAGATACTGCGCGCTTCACAAAAACTTCGGCAACTTTTGCATATTCACTGTTACGCTGCGCATCGAGCAAAAGCAGATAACTCATAATTATATGTCCTGCCATCTCAACTAAACGCCGTGCATGAAAATCTAAAAATTCCTGATTTTTGGTTTCAACAACCAATGCAACGGCTTGCTCATAATCGGCAGTAAGCGCGATAAGCTGTTCTTTCATTTTTGCAAATTCTGATGCCGTAACATTTGCTTCGTATTGTCTAATTTTATTCAAATATGCGCCTGTTGTAACGCCGCGAATTGCAGCAACAACCTGCAACTGTGATGTTCCTTCATAAATATTCAAAATACGCGCATCTCTGTAAAGCCGTTCAACCAGATAATCTTTCATAAATCCCGAACCGCCGTGAATTTGAATTGCATCATAAGCCAACTGATTGGCATATTCGCTTGCAAAAAGTTTCAATATCGGCGTATAAATATCCGATAAACGTTGATATTCCTTATGTTCTTCGCGTTCTTCGGGCGTAAGTTTACGTTCATTACTTATCAGATTATATGCTTTGTAAATATCTACAAAACGAGACGTTTCATAAAGCAGAGAACGCGATGCCTGCAAACGTGCTTTCATCGTAACAAGCAATTCGTAAACGGCTGGAAAGTTTATTATTGCCTTTCCGAACTGAGAGCGTTCGCCTGCGTATTTTAATGCTTCACGATAAGCCGCTTCACTCAACCCGACCGACTGTGCAGCCACGCCAAGTCTCGCTCCGTTCATAAGCGACATTACATATTTTATCAAACCGAGTCTGCGTTCGCCGACAAGTTTTGCAGGAACGTTACGAAATACAAGTTCGCACGTAGGCGAGCCTTTAATTCCCAATTTATTTTCGATACGGCGAACAAGAATTTTATCGTCATGCTTGTTGTCGCAAACGAAATATGACAAACCTCTGCCGTCTTTTGTACCTTCTTCACTACGAGCCAGCACTAACTTGATATGAGCATCCCCGTTGGTGATAAAACGTTTTACGCCGTTCAAAAACCAGCAATTTTTTTCTTCATCAAAAGTTGCTTTCAGTTGAACTGATTGCAAATCCGAACCTGCGTCCGGTTCTGTCAAATCCATAGAACATGTATCGCCTTTGGGAATACGCGGAAGATATTCATCCTGAATTTCTTTTGATGCAAATTCGTGAATTGTTTCGGCGCAGTCCTGCAATCCCCAGATATTAGCAAATCCGGCGTCGGCGCGTGAAACAAGTTCGGCAGCCATCACATACGGAACCATTGCAAAGTTTAATCCACCATATTCGCGCGGAAGTGAAATTCCGTAAACGCCTGCTTTTTGCAACGCTTCGTGATTTTGTTGTGTTCCCTCGGCGTAAATCACTCTGTTATTTTCATGTTTTGGACCTTCGTGGTCAACGTTTTCGGCATTGGCTGCGATGATGTCGCCGCAAATTTCGCCGATTATTTCAAGCGTTTTCTGATAACTGTCCATTGCATCGTCAAAATCAACGGGTGCATAGTCGAACTTATCCTTATCTTCAAAATTTT
Organism: Prevotellaceae bacterium; assembly: GCA_031255755.1. Classification (GTDB taxonomy): domain Bacteria; phylum Bacteroidota; class Bacteroidia; order Bacteroidales; family UBA932; genus JAIRKV01. The sequence continues at coordinate 6,382 of JAIRRX010000031.1, forward strand.
TTTCTTTCAGTTCCACTATTTTTTCCATTAAAGGATGCGACAGGTGGAATTGAAGATCTTTGTTGTCATTATAAAAATTTGCCATAATATTTTATGTTTTTATTATTTCATTGTTGTTATTATTTTTTATAGATTTCGCATTGAGTTTGGATATTATTTTTTTGCCTGTTTTTGCCTCAATGTCTTTACGTGTATTCAATGCAATTTCAAGTTTGCTAAGAAGGATTTTTGTATTTT
>JAIRRX010000094.1 GCA_031255755.1 Prevotellaceae bacterium
ATGAATTAAAAAATGTCGATGCAAAAATAAGTTATTTTTTTTATTAATACAAGTTTTTTGTTGATATATTTTTTTGTAATTGTGATGAATATAAATATTAAATAATCGATGTTCAAAATTAGTTTTATGCATCCGATAAGCAACTGTTTTAGCCTGTTATTGCGGCGTTATAGTGAAGCAGGAATAGAACGTCATTGCGAGGAATGAGCGTAGCGAATGACGAAGCAATCCATATTTTGCATTAGCCTTTCCTTTTTCACTGGATTGCTTCACCGCTTCGCAGTTCGCAATGACGGGCTACTTCATCCTGACTGGTTCGCAATGACGTACAACATATCAGACCACTTATAATTTAGCAAACTGTTGTACAAACTTTGGGCGGAGTACTCGGAAATGTTGGTTCAATCTTACATAAAAAATCAAAACCGTGCATTTGCTATTTTATTTCTTTCCAGTTGCGAATTTCCAAATCGTTAATATCCAAAGTGCAGGCGGCTTCTATGAATACAGATGCCAGACGCGCATTGGTAAGCAGCGGAATATTGTGGTCAATAGCGCTGCGGCGTATTTCATAATCGTTATTGAGTTCATCTCTGGTGAGATTTTTAGGAATGTTTATAACCAAATCAAAAGCCTTGTCGTGTATAAGTTTTATGACATTGTTATCTCCTTTTTCGTCAGGCCAGCCTGCCGATATTGCATCAATTCCGTGTTCATTTAAAAATGCTTTTGTTCCGTGCGTTGCGTAAATTTTCAAACCTTTTTTACAGGCAAGTCTGCATGCTTCGAGCAAAGTTACTTTGGATTTTGCTTCACCCGATGAAATCATAATGCCGCGTTTGGGAATATTGTATCCGACAGACAGCATTGCAAGCAGCAGAGCCTCATTCACGTCATTGCCAATACATCCTACTTCACCTGTTGATGCCATGTCAACTCCAAGCACAGGGTCTGCTTTATGCAAACGTGTAAACGAAAATTGAGATGCCTTAACGCCTACGTAGTCGATGTCAAATTCTGTTTTTTCAGGCTTAGTAAATACTTTACCGAGCATTAGCCGCGTGGCAATGTCTATGAAATTTGTTTTAAGTATTTTTGAAATAAATGGAAAAGTGCGTGAAGCGCGAAGATTACATTCGATTACCTTTATATCGTTATTTTTTGCAAGATATTGAATATTGAAAGGTCCTGTTATCTGCAATTCCTTTGCAATTTGTCGGCTTATTTTTTTCAGGCGGCGTATTGTTTCAAAATAAATTTTTTGAGCGGGAAAAACAAGAGTTGCATCGCCGGAATGAACGCCTGCAAATTCAACATGTTCGGAGATTGCGTATATCATAATTTCTCCATCTTTTGCAACTCCGTCAAATTCTATTTCTTTTGCACTCTGCACAAATTCGGATACAACAACAGGAAATTCTTTTGACACGTTTGCCGCAAGTTTTAGAAAATATTCCATTTCTTCCGTATTTGAGCAAACATTCATCGCCGCGCCTGATAAAACGTATGACGGGCGTATGATAACAGGAAATCCGACAGTATTAACAAACTCATAAATTTCTTTCATATTGCTTAATTCTTTCCATCGCGGCTGGTCGATTTTCAGTGTATCAAGCATACTCGAAAATTTATGACGGTTTTCAGCTCTGTCGATGCTCACCGGCGAAGTTCCGAGTACGGCTACATTCTGACCGTAGAGGCGCATTGCGAGATTGTTTGGTATCTGTCCGCCAACGGAAACAATAACGCCTTCCGGATTTTCCAAATCAATAATATCCATTACACGCTCAAACGAAAGTTCATCAAAATACAGACGGTCGCACTCGTCATAATCGGTAGAAACTGTTTCGGGGTTGTAATTTATCATTATTGATTTATATCCCGACTTACGCGCTGCTTTTACTGCATTTACCGAACACCAGTCAAATTCAACCGAACTGCCGATGCGATATGCTCCCGAACCGAGTACAATAACAGGTTTGTCGCCCGAAAAATCAATATCGTGTTCAACTCCGCTGTATGTAACATAAAGATAATTTGTTTGTGCGGGATATTCTGCGGCAAGCGTGTCAATCTGTTTTACAACAGGCAGTATGTTGCGCTGTTTGCGCAGTTGGCGTACCGCAAGCATTGCTTCTTCGGTTGACATTCCCGATTTATCCGACAGGCGTCCTATCTGGAAATCGGAAAAACCTGCCTGTTTTGCTGTTTTCAACAGTTCATCATCAATATCTTCAATACTCTTACAGGCTTGAAGTATGTGCGATATGTCGTTTATATTTTTTAATTTGTATAAAAACCATTTGTCGATTTTTGTAAGATTATGAATTTCATCAATCGAAAAATTTCGCTCCAGCGCCTGAGCAATAACAAAAATACGCATGTCGGTAGGTTCGGAAAGCGATTTTTCGATATTTGTTACGGCAAGTTCTCTGTTAGCCGCAAAGCCGTGCATTCCCTGACCTATCATCCGCAATCCTTTCTGTATTGCTTCTTCAAATGTACGACCTATAGCCATAACTTCGCCAACGCTTTTCATGCTGCTGCCGAGTTTTTTGCTTACGCCGTGAAATTTTCCCATATCCCAGCGGGGGATTTTGCAGACAACATAATCAAGTGCAGGTTCAAAAAAGGCGGATGTATCGTGAGTTACGCTGTTTTTCAATTCATATAAGCCGTATCCGAGACCAAGTTTTGCCGCTATGAAAGCAAGAGGGTATCCTGTTGCCTTTGATGCCAGCGCTGACGAGCGCGAAAGTCGAGCATTTACTTCAATCACTCTGTAATCTTCGGAGTTTGGGTCAAGGGCATACTGAACATTACATTCACCGATAACGCCTATGTGTCGGATTATTCTTATTGCTATTTCGCGTAGTTTGTGAAATTCACTGTTGGTAAGCGTTTGCGAAGGGGCTACAACAATACTTTCGCCGGTATGTATTCCTAACGGATCCAGATTTTCCATATTACATACGGTAATACAGTTATCGTAAGCATCGCGCACGACTTCGTATTCTATTTCTTTCCATCCTTTAAGCGATTTTTCGATAAGCACCTGCGGCGAATGCGTAAAAGCGCGTTCGACAAGGGTATTGAGTTCGTCAATACTGTCGCAGAAGCCGCTGCCAAGACCGCCAAGCGCATAGGCTGCGCGTACGATAACAGGATAGCCTAATTTCTGCGCTGCGCTGCGTGCATCTTCGATATTTGTAACGGCTTCGCTTTTGATATAATTTACATTGATTTCTGATAATTTCCGATTAAATTTTTCACGATCTTCGGTATCAATAATCGACTGTACGGGAGTGCCGAGAACTTTAATCCCATATTTTTCAAAAATTCCCTGTCTGTACAGTTCTACTCCGCAGTTCAGTGCGGTTTGTCCGCCGTAGGCAAGCATTATTCCATCGGGTTTTTCTTTGGCTATTACTTTTTCGACGAAAAACGGAGTTATCGGCAAAAAATAAATTTTATCGGCAACGCCTTCCGAAGTTTGTACTGTTGCTATATTAGGATTTATCAGTACTGTTTCGATATTTTCTTCTTTCATTGCTTTTAAAGCCTGAGAACCCGAATAGTCAAATTCGCCTGCTTCGCCTATTTTTAATGCGCCAGAGCCTATCAGCAATACTTTTTTTATATTATGTTTTTTCATCATTTTAATATTTACTGTAAATTATAATAGCGATTCATGTATTTTCTTCAAAAATTCATCAAACAGGAACTCGGTATCCACAGGTCCGCTTGCTGCTTCTGGATGAAACTGCGCAGAAAAGAAAGGTTTTGTTTTATGACATATTCCTTCGTTTGTTCCATCGTTGAGATTAATAAAAAGCTGCTGCCAGTCGCTGCCAAGCGTTGCACCGTCAACGGCATAACCGTGATTTTGCGAAGTTACGAAACAGCGTTTGTCTGTAAGCATTTGCACGGGCTGATTATGGCTGCGGTGTCCGTATTTCAGTTTATAAGTTTTGGCTCCGCCTGCAAGCGCAAGCAACTGATTTCCCATACATATTCCGAAAACAGGCTTGTTTCCGTTAAGAGCCTTCCGAATATTTTCTACTGTTTTGGCGCAGTGTTCGGGATTACCGGGTCCGTTTGAAATAAACAGTCCATCATAATCAATATTTGTAAAATCGTAATCCCACGGCATGCGTACAATTTCGACATCACGTTTAAGCAGGCAGCGGATAATATTATGTTTCACTCCGCAGTCAACCATCGCTATTTTATATTTTCCGCCTTCGTTATACCTTATTATATTTTTACACGATGCCTGCGCAACAAGATTTTCGGCAGCAGGATTATACATTTGCGAAACAGGAGTATCATCGCATAGTACCGTTTGCCCGAGCATGCTGCCCTGTTCGCGTAAAAGTTTTGTAAGAGCGCGTGTATCAATGCCTGATATTGCAGGAATTTTTTGCTGTTTCAACCAGTCGCTCAAACTTTCGGCTGCATTCCAGTGGCAATAATTTTCCGAATAGTCAGAAACGATAAATGCGCGGACGTGAATTTTTTCTGATTCAAAGAATCGCGACAGTCCGTTTTGTTGAATAATATCTTTCGGCGCTCCGTAATTTCCGACAAGCGGATATGTAAGCGCAAGAATTTCGCCGATGTACGACGGGTCGGTAAGGCTTTCAGGATAGCCGCACATTGCAGTATTAAAAACCACTTCGCCTGAAACCGAATGCTCGTACCCAAACGATATTCCTTCAAATTGCCTGCCGTTTTCAAGAATTAATTTTGCTTTCATATTTTTTGTAATCATAAAGGATTGCAGTCATAAAAAAACGGCACAAACAAACGTTTGTGCCGTTTAATCTATTGTATTCGAGTAATGTATTATGTTCGACATTCATGCAATCATGTTTTAAAACTTTGCAAAGTTACAATTTTTTTGCAAGAATGTTTTTTTTATAGATTTTTTTAAATAATTGCGAGGGCGGGAGAGAAGTAATGACTTTCTATATTATAAATGGTGTTCCGTAAATATCGTCTTCATTATTATTAATAGTAAGATTAGCAATTTTTTATTACCTGTGCGGCGAAAACAAGATATAAAACAGTTAAAAATGGCATTTTTCGGATTATTATCAAAAGATAAAAAAGAAACCTTAGACAAAGGCTTGGAGAAAACCAAAACAGGATTACTTACTAAAATTTCGCGTGCAATTACAGGAAAATCAAAAATAGATGATGATGTACTTGACAGTCTCGAAGAAATCCTGATAACGTCTGACGTTGGAGTTGAAACCACTCTGAAAATAATAGAACGTATCGAAAAACGCGCCGCTCGTGATAAATACGTGAATACTGCGGAGTTAAACACAATTTTGAAAGAAGAAATTGCTTCGCTTCTCGAAGAAAACAGATCGTTAAACGGCGAACAGCCTTTCGATTTTTCAAAAAAACCTTATGTCATACTGGTTGTAGGCGTGAACGGAGTCGGGAAAACCACTACAATAGGCAAACTTGCCGCACAACTCAAACTCGAAGGTAAAAAAGTATTGCTCGGCGCGGGCGATACGTTTCGTGCTGCTGCTGTTGACCAGTTGACAATATGGGCAGAACGTTCGGGAGTTGAAATAGTAAAACAGCAAATGGGCGCCGATACTGCTTCGGTTGCATACGATACGGTAAAATCCGCAGTAGCAAACAGTGTAGATGTTGTTATTATTGACACGGCAGGACGATTGCACAACAAAATAAACCTTATGAACGAACTCACAAAAGTTCGCAATGTTATAGCAAAAGTTATTCCCGATGCGCCTCACGATGTGTTGCTTGTGCTTGATGGTTCGACAGGACAGAACGCTTTTCAGCAGGCAAAGGAATTTACAAAGGCTACCGTAGTAACTTCGCTTGCCGTTACCAAACTCGACGGCACGGCAAAAGGCGGAGTGGTTCTGGGGATTTCAGACCAGTTTAAAATTCCTGTAAAATTCATTGGAGTAGGAGAAGGCATAAATGATTTACAGATATTTGACAAAAAAATATTTGTTGAATCATTATTCGGCGAATTAAATTAAAACATAAAAATATTGAAAAAAATTAACCTTATAACTCTCGGATGTTCAAAAAATATTGTCGATTCGGAGTGTTTAAGCGCACAGTTCAAGGCTAACGGTTATCAGGTAATATTCGACAGCAATGATACATCTGCAAAAATTGCAGTAATAAATACCTGTGGATTTATAGCCGCTGCAAAAGAAGAATCAATAAATACGATTATGCGGTTTGTTGAAGCAAAACGCAGAGGAGATATCGAACATCTTTTTGTTTTCGGATGTTTGGCAGAGCGTTATGCAAATGAATTACGCGCCGAAATTCCTGAGGTTGACAGTTTTTTCGGAGTGAAAAATCTCAAAGATATAGTTGCAACAATAGGCATGCAGTATAAAAAAAATCTAATTGGCGAACGCTGCGTATCAACGCCGAAACATTATGCCTATCTCAAAATTGCAGAAGGCTGTAATCGGAGCTGTTCGTATTGTGCAATTCCGTTTATTCGCGGCAAATATCAGTCTGAAAGTATTGAAAAGCTAATTGACGAAGCGCAATTTCTTGCACGGCAGGGCGTAAAAGAATTGCTTGTAATTGCTCAGGATACAACTTATTACGGTTTGGATATTTATAAAAAACAGAAACTTGCCGACCTGCTCAACAAATTAAGTAAAATTAGCGGAATAGATTGGATACGTTTACACTATGCTTATCCATCCGATTTTCCCGAAGACGTTATAACCGAAATTGCAAGCAATCCGAAAATATGCAAATATATTGATATTCCTTTTCAGCACATAAACAATAATGTTTTGAAAAACATGCGGCGCGGCAATAATGATGAAATTTATAGATTAATAGAAAATTTAAGACAGCAAATCCCTGATATTGCTTTGCGTACAACACTTTTAACAGGGCATCCGGGCGAAGATGAAAAGGCTTTTGAAGAACTGAAAGATTTTGTAAAAAATATTAAATTCGACAGGCTCGGAGTATTTGCATATTCCGAAGAAGAAGGCACATTTTCGGCAAAAAATTTCAAGGATGATATTCACAAAAATACCAAAAATGCTCGCGTTGACGAAATAATGGAAATTCAAAATACGATTTCAAAAGAATTAAATTCAAAAAAAACAGGAAAAGAATATCGCGTAATAATTGACAGCATTGAAAATGATTATCTTATTGCCCGTACCGAATACGATTCGCCTGAAATTGACAACGAAGTTTTAATTTCTCTTTCAGCAATTCCAAAAAACAAAATGCCTGAAACAGGTGATTTTGTAAATGTAAAAATCATATCTTCCGAAGATTACGATTTATTCGGCGAAATAATCTAATTAATATTAAATTCAAAAAATATCGTCATTTTTTAATATTAAAAATAAATTCAAGTCCGCCGCTTTCACTTGTTTTTGCTGTGATTGTGCCTCCATGAAAGATTATCGCATTTTTGACTATTGACAGTCCTAAACCTGTGCCTCCGAGTTTGCGACTGCGCCCTTTGTCAATTCTGTAAAATCGCTCGAAAATTCGCGACATATATTTCTGCTCTATGCCAATTCCGTTGTCGGAAAATGAAAACGAATACTCATTTTCTGTTTCATCAATAAGATTTACAAAAATATCGCGCCCGCCCGAATGTGCAATAGCATTATCGGTTAGATTTCTGAATATCGAATGAAGTAAAGTCGGATTTCCGTGTACAACAGTCGGTTTGTTGATATTTGTATTTACCCGCATGCGTTTGTCGGCAGGCAACAGAGCAACATCGTTTATTATTTCCGTAATTATTTCGTTAATATCAACGTTTTGTTTTTCAATCAGAGTATTTGCTTCGTCAATTCGCGTGAGAGTAGCAACATCTTTGAGCAGTTGCGAAAGACGGTTGGTTTGGCTGTAACTTTTTTTTATAAAATCCAGCATTTGTTCTTTCGACAGTTTTGGATTATACAGAATTGTTTCCAAATAACCGTGAATGCTGCTGACCGGAGTTTTCAACTCATGATTGATGTTTTGCGTAAGCTGACGTTTTATGCGGTTTTTTTCATTTTCATAAAGCAAAATTTCCTGTTTTTCCTTATCAAGGTCAATTTTTGCCTGTTGCAGTCGCGAATAAATTTGCACAATAAACCGTGATATTTCACCCAGTTCATCATTGTGAAAATTTTCATTTTCATCAATAATTTCACCATTTTCGGCACGCAGAGCAAAATGTCGAAGCCGTTTGATATTTTGCCCCAACTGCTGGGTAAATGCATATATTATAATACCTGTAATTGTTGCAACAATAGCCATAAACCATAAAAAATCTCTGTCTGCTTTTAACAGTTCTGTCAGCGACAGATTGTAAGGTATGGCTGAACGCACGATATATCCGTTTATTCGTTTGGATGAATAGAAATAGTCGCTGTTTGTTGTTTCGGAATGTCGGCGAATAGAATATGCGGTTCCGTTTTTCAATGCAGTGCGTATTTCGGGTCGGTTTGAATGATTTGAAAATTGAAAATCCTTCTGTTCCGTATCAAAAATAACATTTCCAAGCGAATCAATAATTGTTACGCGCAGATTTTCAAATTCCGATTTTTGTTTTGCATCTGTAAGCGTAGCGATTGCATCTCTGTCGGATATTATGTTTCCAAGTTGTGTGTTGAAAATTTGGAGTTTATAATTTAACTGTTCTGCTTTGAAAATTTTTTCACGGTGATATTGAAAAATTAAAAAACACAGCAGAAAAAAGCAAAGCGATAAAAGCATAAATATCAATAATCGCTTGTGAAACGACAGTTTAGTTTTTAAATCCGTAGCCATAACCTGTTCGTGTTATGATGAATTTACCGTACTGTCCTATTTTTTTGCGCAAGCGTGTTATGTTTACATCTATTGTTCTGTCAAGTACAATTACTTCATCTTCCCATACACGCTTTAAAATTTCTTCTCGCGAAAATATTTTGCCAGCATTTTTCATAAAAAGAAAAAGAATTTCCATTTCCTTTTTTGTAAGTTTAATATCTGCGCCGTCCAAAGTGCAACATTTTCTTTTGATATCAATGCAAAGTGTTTCATAACTGATTTCTTTAATTTCATCTGTTTTGGAATTTTCGGTTCTGCGCAGTACGCTTTTTACGCGCGCAACAACTTCGCGTATTGAAAAAGGTTTGACAATATAATCGTCAGCGCCGATATTCAATCCTGTTACCGTGTCATCTTCACTTTCTTTTGCCGTACAAAAAATAATGGGAATATTTGCTGTTTGTTCGTTGTTTTTAATGATTTGAGCCATTTTCAAACCGTTTATCGTACCCATCATTATGTCTAAAAGGATTAATGAATATTTTTTCAAATCCATTTGCAATGCCTGTTCTGCACTGTACGCCACATCTACGTTGTAACCTTCGACTTCGAGGTTGAATTGAAGAATTTCACATAATGATTCTTCATCATCAACAACAAGAATATTATTTTTTTTCATTTTAATAAAAATAAAATTATTGCAAATATAAGTTGAGTTTTTAATAATTTTACTTATCTGTCGAATATTTAACATAAATGTAACAAAAGCTAATGCTTTAAAAATTGTTGTCTTATGAAAAAATAATAGTCTGTAATTAAAATATTACCGACAGTTTTACATGTTTTTTAGTTTTAAAAGTACATACAGTCGGCATTGAAAAATATGACCCGTACTGCTGCATCTTTCATTATTTTATTTTTTT
>JAIRRX010000130.1 GCA_031255755.1 Prevotellaceae bacterium
CAGAATATTAATTAATAAGTGTTATGAATTTGATAAGTCGAAAAACTGGATTGGCTGCGCCGAGCTCCGCTGCGCTTCGGTTGCTTCGCTACGCTCGCAATGACGATACTGCTTCGGTTGCTTTGTTCGTATGTTTATTTGAGCTTTTTCAGTTTTTTCTTTCTCAGCCTGAGGTACAGGTAAGACCCGAAAATCAGGAACAGCGATGCTGTGTGTATGTACCTTTTTGCCTTTGTTCCGACTTGAATATCTGCGAAGCCACGACTTTGTCGATGTTCGTTTTGTGCAGTCGGTTTTGCTGCTTCGGTACGGCTGCCGTTGACAGCAGGCGCATTTTTAGCGTTGCGCTCGCCTGTTGCCGCCTGTTTCGGTAATCCCCGCTTTTCACGATTATTGCTGTTGCGAACAGTATCTGCTGTTGCGGTTACTTCGACTGCGGGTTTCGGCGATTCTCTTTCACGTGGGTTCAACATAAAGCCTGCCTGTAATCCTGCGGAATGAATAAACAGCATGGCGTACAAAACATAAGACCAGCGTTGCAGTTTTTTCCATTTAATATTTCCCATGCGTTTATGGACAAAATCGAAAGATGTTACCCACAGCGGAATAAACAGCGCCAGCATCACAACGCCAAGCACAAAACTGAAATTCGTTATTCCTGCTCCAAATGTATTGGTTATTTTTGTACTTGCCATGTATTCTCCGTTATCGGTAAAAAACCTGATAGCATCAGGAAAATTATTTGTAACCCGAATCAGAGAATGTGTCAATATCGGAAAACCAGACATAATTGACAACTCTTTGCGTATGCCGAGCAGTTTTTTGACAGTAGAATTTTTAGGATTTAAGGCGCCCATATACATGATAATGATAAGCAGGGGAAAGCCCAGTGTTCCCGCATGTATATAATCCCTCATGATACCGCCAAGAAACCATATACGGTTGAAATTAAACATTTCTACTCCAAACAGCCTGCCGATAAAAGGAATTGCAACAAGAGCAAATGGAATAGCCATCACTGTATAATATACAACAGCATGTTTTTTTATTGATTTAGACAGTAAAACCGACAGCAAAACCAAAGCAGCCAGCGATAATAACAATGGCGCTACACCATACAGAAACTGAATGAAATCTATTAATAATTTAATCATATTTATTGTTTTTTTATTTTGTTATTGATTTAAATATTATGGTTAATATGGTTGCTTCAAAAATGAAGAGCTTCGGAATTGCCAAAATGTTCCGCATAATACGGAGAAGATATTTATTTTTATATTTCATCTTATATTTTTCATTTTGCAGAAATATCATAAATTCACAAAGAACAGCAATGTTGCACTGCCGTTCTTCATGAATCCAACAAATAATAATCTCATTGAGATGTAAGTCTTCCTATTGCGTTCAAACTTGTTGCTCCTGTTATGCTTATACCTTTGTCGGCAGTTGCAGTTGCAGGGTCAATAATATAAATTGCAGGATATTTGCCTTCTTCAACTATCGGAAAATACATTTTGCCTTCATAAGCCATTGGCAAACCTGTATTTATTATTTTATCCTTTGCAGGGATTCCGCTAATCATGTTAAAGGTTCTTGTTTCAACATTTACTATTCCGTATTGAGTGGCAGCGCCGGTTGCGGACAATGTAAAATCGTTGTACAGTTCAAGCAAAAAGCAGTTTCCTGTGATATGCCAGACTTTTCTAAATTTGTAACCGCCTGTTTTTTCTTCGATATTAAAATACCATGAAGGGTCGAATGTCGTTGCGTTTTTATTAATTTTCAATACTCCGCAAGGACGTGTTGTTGTACTTTCGTACGAGCCTGAAAATACATAAACGTTTCCGTCATCGGCTTTGCCTATTTGCGAATAATACTGCGAACGGTAACGTCCCGAAGAATAACTTATTCTGTCGTCTCTGTAAATACGTTTCAGATTCAGTTCGGCATCAAATGCGGCAACCCATACGCTGTCGGGATAAGTTATTGTACCTGTACTTGAACCGCCTCCCGCATTTGGGTCTTTGGGCTGCGAAACAACCAGACCTGTTAAAAATTCGCCGTTACCCATATCCACAATGCCTGAAAGCGTTGCCTGCTCGCCATTACCTGTAATATTCAGCGTTGTAATTGTTTTTTCCTGCAAAGACAAGCCGCCTTTCAAGTCAATAAAATTGAACGTAACTCCATCAGAACGTTCATTTCCGGATTCATCTTTAAGAGCATTTCCGTTGGCATCAACAGGAGTTACCCCGCCAACACTTGTTAAAGCGTATCTGTCAAAAAATCCGTAAGATGTGTATCGTGAAGTAATCTGAAAGTTTGCAAGTTCTTTCAATTTCCCGTCTGAATCAACGCCAAATCCAAGTCCTATTCCGGGAGAACCCTGCTGATATATCAAGCCAATGGCAACAGACGGATTGTTGTTGAATATCCACGTGTGTCCCGATTGCAGCAGCGTTTTACTGTTGCTGGCAATAGACAAATCGCCTGTTTCAAGATTGTCCGTTTGAATAATATATTCAGCCGATTCACCATTAACCGACAGAAAGAACGAACCTTTTGTTTTTGGCGCCGGGCTGTCTTTGTCATCGCATGAAACAAGCGGCAGCAAAAGGCATACTGTAAATGCCGATGCAAATACTTTTTTAAAAAACTGTTTTTTTGTACTCATAATTTAAATTTATTTAAAATTATTATTAAAGAAAAAATATCTCAACTTTATCGTAAAACTGCGTCCGGGCTTTTGCAGACTGTAATTGTCGTACAGCATTTCGTCCGCAATATTTTTCACTTCAAACGAAATGTTGTATCGTCCGTTTTGTAGCGTATATGTTACATTCATATCGTGCGACAGTTGCATTGGAATTGTAACATCTGTTGCTCCTTCGTTTATCCAGTCGCGTAAAAACGCATGTACATATCGCATATTATAACCTAAGGACAAAACATTTTCCTTGCCTAACACATTGTTTATATTATAACTTACATCCAAATTTCCGAACATGTACGGAACATTAGGCATTCGACCTCTGTAATTAATATCATAAGTTTCATTGACAGTATATCTTGTCATGCTTCTTATATTTTGATATGTTATGTTTCCTCCTGCCGAAAATATGTTTCTGTAAAAATACCGCGCTTCACAGTCCACGCCGATATTACGTACTTTGCCATGATTAGTATAAAATGCTCCGCCGTAGCGCTGTTCTATCTGTCGCCTTATGTAATCCCGCGTATCTCTGTAAATCATTCCAATATCAATGTACGCCGAATGTGTATTATTCCATACGTTGCTGTAACTGATGTTAAAATTAAGGTTTCGACTGTTTTCCGGCTTCAATGACACATCGCCTGTTTCCAGCACTTCATCGCCGAAAAGTTCACGTTCGGAAGGCAGGCGATATGCTTTTTCAAATGATGTTTTCACTTGAAAGGCGTCTGTCAAAAAATAAGTCATAACAATACCGTAACCTGCTGTTGAAAATGATTTTTCTTTTTCTGCATATTCGGCTACGGTTGTGGTTGAAATGTCAACAGGTCCTCTGACGTTTACTTTATAATATTTGTAAAACGCCGAAACATTCCACCTTTTATTCGGCTCGAATTTGTATGACAATCCCAAAACATTTTTAGAGTTTATACGCTTCATAAATGTTGCGGCTGTGCTGTTTTCAGAATTAGCGGCAGCATCTGTGGCTTTTCGGGTATAATTGCCGTACAGATTGTTAACTGCAAAATAGTGTTTATTATTCGGTCTGTAATTAAGATTGGCGGTTATATAAGCATTTTGACTGTCAAATTCGCTCATCGAATATCTTCCGCTTTCACCTTTTGTTCCTTTCGGTTCATATTCGCCTTTCCAGTTGTATCTTCGCGCCAAAGTATCCAGATTGTTACTTCTGACTTTATTGTAGTTTGCAGTAAGTGCGAAGTTCAAATTTTGAACAAACAGGTTTTTCTTTTCGTAATTCAGTGTCGGGATAATGCTTTTCGCCTTGCGTTCTCTGCCTCCGTAAACGATTTGCATTAAATATGCATTTTGAATATCGGCTTTTTCCTGACTTAAAGTAATTCCAACCAAAAGATGGTCTGCCCAAATTTTATTTACAATTCCCGCTTTGGCTGTTATGGCTTCGTTATGATAATTGTCGTGAAATCTTTTAAACCAGTATTCTTCCGTTGAAAAATGGCTTGAAGAAAAATCCAACAGTTTTGTTTTTACCTTATAATTGTTGTCCGAATAATTTTGATATGCATTTAGACGAAAAACAAATCCGCTGTTTGTTGTATGTCCGAAACTTATGTTTGATTTGTGCGTATTGAACGAACCGTAAGAGTAGGATAAGTCAAGATATGTATTTCTTGTCTGTCCTGTAACGATATTGATAGCGCCGCCTAATGCATCCGCTCCAAATTCTATGGGAACAACGCCCTTGTACACATCTATGCGCGCTGCTAAATTGACAGGCATGTTGTTCAACTGGAACGATGAACCGAAGCCTTCCATTGGTATTCCGTCCATAAACACTTTTATGTGTCTTCCGCTGAATCCGTTAATTGAAATTTGCGAATCCGAACCGACTCCGCCTGTTTCTCTTATCTTTACGCCTGATATACGGTCAAGCGTTTGCGTCAAATTTAATGTTGTGTTATGTAACAGTCGCGCATCGATGCTGACGGCATTATAAGCCGACTCGTTAATTTCTCTGACTCTGCTTTTGCCCACAACAATAACTTCATTCAGTTCAACGCCTTTCACGGTATCCGATTCCGATAATATTCCATTAGTTTGCGCAAATCCTGAAACAGCAAGCATAGAAATAAACAATAAACAGTAATAAAATTTCATTTTAATCATTTATAATATATTAATAAAAGTATTGATTTGAATATTCATAAGAGATAAATATCATTACGCTTATTTCATAATATCAAAACAGGCGCAAAGGTATGCACTGTTGATACACCGAAAAATACCTATTTATCGTTATTTTTTGACCGAAATTTAATAATTATCTGTTATTGCAAAACATTATAAATATGTTGTGGGCTATATAAATCGCTGATTTGCAATCGTAACGGCTCGATTATATTTTAGAATACATTTTCATAATACAATAATGCAGTATGTATCAATAAATTAATACGGGAAATAAAATACAAACATTAAAAATATGTTTCAAACGGAAGATAGTAAATGTATGAATTACATGTAATGATTAATTTTTTTATAGTAGATTTTTAAAAAATTACCGTTTTCGTCTGCGCTCTGTATAATTAGTTTTCGGTTATCATCTACTTAAATGTAGAAATTTTTGTTCAAGTTGATAATGCTCTTAAATACACGCACCTGCTTTTTATGCGCTGGCGGAAATGTTGGAAAAATCAATATCACGTAAATATTCTCTATTTCTTATTTTATTTAATATTTCTTACATCAAATTTATATGACAGAAGATACATTTGAAAGGCAAATAAGTTTTTTGCAGGCTTGAATTTTATATCGGATGGTCTTTTATGAATTAATTGATAATTATTCGCAAATTAAAATGCGGCTTTTTTTATTATTCTGTGTGTAATTTAAAAAAATCATGTAAATTTGTGCGCTATAAATTAAAATTCTTAAATTAAAAACAAAAAAACAATACAATTTATGACTAATGTTTTTACATCTTCCATTGGAAAAAAATTGATAATGAGTATTACGGGCACATGTTTGGTCTTGTTTTTGCTGTTTCACATGTCGATGAACGCTGTGGCAATAATCAAACCTGCATGGTACGACAGTATTTGCGCTTTTCTCGGTGTAAACTGGTACGCCATTATCGCTACGCTTGTTCTGGCAGGAGGATTTGCTTTGCATATCCTTTTTGCGTTGATTCTTACGCTTTCCAATCGTAAAGCGCGCGGAAATAACCGCTATTTAACAACTGTAACTCCGAAACAGGTATCATGGGCTTCACAAAACATGTTTGTTATTGGACTTATAGTTGCTTTGGGCTTGCTGTTGCATTTATTGCAGTTTTGGTATAAAATGCAATTTGCCGAATTTATGGGAAATCATGAAGTAATGCTTGGCGAAACTTTGGTTTCACCGACTTCGGGTTCAACATTTATTGCTTATTATTTCAGTAACATTATTTTTGTTATTGCTTATCTTATATGGCTGGGAGCATTATGGTTCCATATATCTCACGGCTTTTGGAGCGCCTTGCAAACAATAGGCTGGAACAACGAAATCTGGCTTGCCCGATTGAAATTTGCTTCAAAAGTATTTGCAACCGTAATTTGTCTTGGTTTTGCGGCAGTTATTATTGTCTTTTATATCAAAAGCATACTGGGCTGTTGCTGATTAAATATTAACAGTAAAAAATAAAGTATATTATGTCTGAAAAATTAATTTCAAAAATACCGGAAGGACCATTATCTGAAAAATGGACTCGACACAAAGCGGCAATTAAAGTTGTAAGCCCTGCCAATAAACGAAAACTGGATATAATTGTAATAGGAACAGGATTAGGCGGAGCTTCGGCAGCAGCCACACTCGGCGAACTCGGATACAATGTGAAGATATTTTGCATTTCCGACAGCCCGAGACGCGCTCATTCTATAGCAGCGCAAGGCGGTATAAATGCCGCAAAGAATTATCAAAACGACAATGATTCAGTCTGGCGACTGTTTTATGATACAATAAAAGGCGGCGATTATCGCGCACG
Organism: Prevotellaceae bacterium; assembly: GCA_031255755.1. Classification (GTDB taxonomy): domain Bacteria; phylum Bacteroidota; class Bacteroidia; order Bacteroidales; family UBA932; genus JAIRKV01. Next base: position 6,720 of record JAIRRX010000130.1, read on the forward strand.
CGAAGCAAACGTACATCGTCTTGCTGAAGTAAGTAACGGAATTATTGACCAGTGCGTAGCGCAGGGCGTTCCTTTTGCTCGCGATTACGGCGGCTTGCTGGATAATCGTTCATTTGGAGGCGCACAGGTCAGTCGTACGTTTTATGCACGCGGACAAACAGGACAGCAACTTTTGCTTGGCGCTTATGCTTCGCTAAACCGTCAAATCGCAAAGGGAAGCGTTAAATCGTTCCCTCGCCATGAAATGCTTGACCTTGTTCTCGTAAACGGCAAAGCACGCGGAATTATTGCCCGCAATCTGGTTACAGGCGAAATAGAACGACACGGAGCGCACGCCGTTGTTCTTGCAACAGGCGGCTACGGAAATGTTTATTTTCTTTCAACCAATGCAATGAACAGCAACGGTTCGGCGGCTATTCAATGTTACCGTAAAGGAGCGTTTTTCGGAAATCCGTGTTTTGCGCAGATTCATCCTACATGTATTCCAAAACATGGCGACCAGCAATCAAAACTTACGTTAATGTCGGAATCGTTGCGTAACGATGGACGTATCTGGGTTCCTAAAAAATTGGAAGATGTAAAACGCTTACGCGATGGAAAGCTAAAAGCATCTCATATTCCCGAATCGGAACGTGATTATTATCTCGAAAGACGTTATCCCGCTTTCGGAAACCTTGTGCCTCGCGATGTGGCTTCACGTGCCGCAAAAGAACGATGCGATGCTGGTTATGGAGTAAATAATACGGGACTGGCAGTATTTTTGGATTTTTCGTCGGCAATACAGCGACTTGGGAAAAAAGTGATAGAACAGCGTTACGGAAATCTTTTCCAAATGTATGAAAAAATTACTGACGTTAATCCATACGAAGAGCCGATGATGATTTATCCCGCAATTCACTACACAATGGGCGGCATTTGGGTTGATTACAATCTGATGACAACAGTTCCGGGACTGTATGCAATAGGCGAAGCAAATTTCAGCGACCATGGAGGAAACAGACTCGGAGCTTCGGCTTTGATGCAGGGACTTGCGGATGGCTATTTTATCCTTCCATATACAATAGGAGATTATTTGTCGGCGGATATTCAAACACCGAAAATTGACATCAATTCTCCGGAATTTGAAGAAACGGAAAAATCAGTTCGCGAAAAGATAGATAAATTGATGAATATAAAAGGCAAACGCACTGTTGACAGTATTCACAAAGAGTTAGGAAATATAATGTGGGAATATGTTGGAATGGCGCGTAATACTGATGGTTTGAAAATAGCGCTTGAAAAAATTGAAAAACTGAAAGATGAATTTTGGCAAAATGTTTATGTTCCGGGAACGACAGACGAATTTAATCAGGAACTTGAAAAGGCTTTGCGTTTGGCAGACAATTTTGAAATTGCGCGTCTGATGGCTCTTGATGCTCAACACAGATTTGAATCATGCGGAGGGCATCTTCGCGAAGAAATGCAAACCGAAGAAGGCGAAGCAAAACGCGATGACGAAAAATTCATGTACGTTTCAGCTTGGGAATACAAGGACGAAAATACATTGCCCGAACTGCACAAAGAACCGTTGAAATATGAATTTGTGAAAGTTGCAACCAGAAATTATAAAGATTAAAAATCATTACCAAAAAGAAGTTTATAATCATGAAATTCAAAATTAAAATATGGCGGCAAAAGAACGCCAAAGCAAAAGGAAAATTCGTTACTTATGATATTGACAACATTTCGTCTGATACATCTTTTCTCGAAATGCTGGATATTCTTAACGATAAACTTATAAGCGAAGGACAGGAACCCGTTGCCTTCGACCACGACTGCCGCGAAGGAATTTGCGGAATGTGTTCGCTTTATATTAACGGCGAAGCGCACGGACCGGATACGGAAGTTACAACATGTCAGCTGCACATGCGAAAATTCAAAGACGGACAGACAATAACAGTTGAACCGTGGCGTTCGACAGGATTTCCTGTTGTCAAAGATTTGGTCGTAAATCGCGGCGCTTTTGATAAAATACTTCAAGCAGGCGGATTTATATCTGTAAATACTGGCGGAGCGCAGGATGCAAACCTTATCCCCGTATCCAAAAAAGATGCGGACGAATCAATGGATGCAGCCGCATGCGTAGGATGCGGAGCGTGCGTTGCTACGTGTAAAAACGGTTCTGCGATGCTGTTTGTTGCGGCGCGCGTATCAAGTCTTGCAAAACTTCCGCAGGGAAAAATCGAAGGAGCGGCACGCGCCAAAGCTATGGTCGCCAAAATGGATGAACTCGGCTTCGGGGCATGTACAAACACAGGGGCATGTCAGGCTGAATGTCCAAAATCAATTTCAATAAGCCACATAGCTCGACTTAACAGAGAGTTTTTGACAGCAAAATTGCACGATTGATTTTTAAAAATTTTCTCTTATTCATGCAGAAAGGTTGCTTTTAACGCAAT
>JAIRRX010000152.1 GCA_031255755.1 Prevotellaceae bacterium
AGTATGTCGAACGTTAATTTGCTGCTGCCTATACTGTAAGTTTTTTTCATATTTATTGCAGTTTTATTAATGATGTATTGTTTTTTAATTTATTTCCTGCAAATGTAACGATTTTTTATGATTTGATACATAATTTCAATGATTTTGTTTCTTTCAACAGGTAATAAATTCGTTTGATTTATCCGTTCGTGGAATATGCAGGAAAAAAATCAATACCGAAAAAATTTCAGTTGTTGTATTTTTTTGCTTACGAACAAATAAAGCGGAGCGGAAACAAATCCTCCGATAACATCAATCAGATAATGCGCTTTGAGATAAACCGTAGAACATATCAAAATCAAGGCTACTGGTATGAGCAGATAAAATATGATGCGCGAATATTTATAAACAAAATACATGCAAATCAAACAAATTCCTACATGAGAACTCGGAAAGGCTCCCGTAGGTTTTTCGCCTAAAGTTTGCAGTTCTACAAGCGTATTGCGGAAAAATCCCTGATTGATGAGAAGATTGTCGGGTTCAGTAAAATGAAACTGTGGTCCAACCACAGGCAGAATTATAAACGTTATGTAATATATAAAAAATGAACACAGTATTATAAATATTGTATATTCCATACATTTTTTGCCTTTTGCCAAAGCAACAAACACAACAAGCGCAATGATAAAATAATAAGATATGTATCCGAAATTCATCAGTTCGCTTATCCATGTTTGTGGAAAATATTTGCAAAATTCAAGGCTCGGCTGGCAACCGAACAGATATTCGTCTGCAAAAACAAAATAAGGGTCTAAATTTCCGAAAATATTTTCATTCATAAAATACGTTTCGGGATACCAGTATGCTATAAATATAACAGGAATAATGTTGCGCACAATCCAAATCATGTTTGTCGCCCTGTGGCTGTATAAAAATTGCAGAGAAAATATCAGCGCAATAAACAGTATTCGATATAAAAGCATCAGAATAGCGTGGTTTTCCTTTGCTCCGAAAATAATTATAAAAATTGCCGTTACAACAGCGTAAACAATGCTTAATTTTTCTACCGAAAAAAGATTTTTCCAAACCGTTGCAGGAGTATTTATATTTTGTGCTGACATCTTTGTTTTACGTTTAATCGTGTTTATTAAATTCGATTTCTATTGTTTCTTTAAGTCCTTTTGCAAGGTCGTAATCGGCGTGGAAACCTGTATCATTTTGCAACGGCTGCGTATCGCATTTCCAGTTGCGTGCTTTCAAAATACTGTATTTATCGCGGTTGAGCGTAGATGATTTTCCAAACCATCCATAAACGGCATCAAGCAAAAAACAAACCGCTTTGAGAACAAAAACAGGTATGCATATTTTTACCGTAAATTTTTTACCGACAAGTTGTTTCACCGTGAGCGCATATTCTTTATCCGTATAAACATTGCCATCGCTTACAAAATATGATTTGCGAACTATATTTTTTTCTATCAGCAAAAAAATTGCCTTTGCCAAATCTTTTACATAAATAAATGTAAGATATTGAGGTTTAAGACCTATTGAAGGCACAATTCCTTTTTTTACGGATTTCACAAACGACAGATAATCCTTTTCGCGAGGTCCGTACACTCCGGTAGGACGAATAAACAGATAAGGAAAATCGGGAATGTCTGCAATAAAATTTTCGGCGTTTATTTTACTTTTGCCATAAGCGGTATTTGGTTTCGGCGTGTCGTCTGATTTCACTGGTTCCAGTGTTTTTTCGTTGCCTGCACCCCAAGCCGAAAGACTGCTCATGTACACAAATGTTTTTGGAATCATGTCTGCTGCGCAAAGCGCTTCAACAAAATTTTTGGTAAACGTAAAATTGATTTTTTCAAAATCGCTTTTTCTTGCGCACTTTGTAACGCCTGCGTTATGTATTATATAATCCCATGCGCCGTTTTGCCGTTTAAATTCGTTTAGTTGAGAAATTAATTTTCCCTTGTCGGAATAATTAAGATCGATGAATTTTATTCGTTCATCGGCAAGATATTTTTTGCTGCTTGATGCACGTATTCCTGCATAAGTTTCAAAATCATATTCAAGTGATTTTTCAACCAAAAAACTGCCTATGAAGCCGCTTGCGCCGGTTATTAATATTTTCATTTTTAATTTACTTTCTCAAAAAAATCATGCAAAAGTATAAAATAATGACGAATAAGCGGAAAACTTAACAAATTGCGCACAGATAAAGTATGCCTGTTGTTAATATTTCCGAACTATTCCGCGCCTGTACGGAATGTTTTATTTCATGCTGTTTATCTTATTTTCAACAGTTGCGAGTATTTCATTTTCCAACGCGCAGGCAGCGGCGGCTATTTTTTGCGCTTTTGCAACTGTATTTTCTGCAAACGTTTTATCATCAAGTCCCGAAGCGTTTATTTTTACGTTCAAAAATGCTCCCATAACGCCTGTGCGTGCAGCTAATGCGCCCACTCCTGCATCGCTTGCCGAGTTTGGATTTCCCGATTCTGCCATTGCCTTTATCACCTGCATCGAGTCGAGGCAAAGTTGCATAACACTGAACGGTACTTCAATAGCGTAACGGGTTGCTTCCTGTATTTTTTGTCTGCGAATATGTTTTTCGTTGTCTGTTTTTTTCGGCAGCGCAAATGCGTTCATTATTTTGTTAAAAGCTTCCGTATCTTCATCTACTTTTTTTAGAAGGGCGTCCATAAATATTTTGCCCTGTTCGGCATGGTTTGAAAATTCTTCCCAACGTTCATCCCAGCCTGCTTTATGCGCCGACAAATTTGCAACCATCATTCCGAGAGCAGCGCCAAGCGCTCCGATATATGCCGATATTGAGCCTCCGCCGGGCGCGGGCGATTCGGATGCCGTTTCGTTTGCAAACTCGGTAAGATTAAGATTTGTAAGTAATTTTTTATTTTCTTTATCTTCAAGAATATATTCTATTATTTTTTTTCTGTAATCAAAATTATACAGTTCGTCAAGTCCCAGTGATTTTACTGCGATTTTTATTATCTCGTCATCTGAAATTCCTGTCGAACGTCTTTGTTTTCTTAAAAAATATTTTCCTGCATCAAGCATGGCTTTAAGCGGAACCACGCCGACAAGTTCGGAGCCTGTAACTCTCAAACCGCGTTCCGTTGCGCGTTCGCAGGCTTTGTCGAATGCAATGTGCATTGGCGTTACATCAATATCGGTAAGGTTCATTGATATTTGCGCGATGCCGTATTCTTCTATAAACCAGCCAATGGCTTTTACGGATTTTAATAATCCCGGAATACGGATTTCATTACCGTTTTCATCCAATATTTTTTTGCTTGTAGGCGATGATGTTTCCCGTTTTGGACGCCCTTTTTCGCGTAAATCAAAAGCCACCGCATTTGCTCTGCGCACCGATACGGTATTAAGATTGATATTGTATGCAATCAAAAAATTACGCGCTCCGACTGCGATTGCTCCTGTTTTCGGCACAAATTCGGCAGGTCCGAAGTCAGGTTCCCATTCGGGATTTGATAATTTTTCCTTTAATCCTTCATATTCGCCTGCGCGACAGTTGGCAAGATTTTTTCGTTGCGGCGTAAATGCCGCCATCTCGTAGCAGTAAACGGGAAAATGAAGTTCATCTCCGATGCGTTTTGCAAGGTTGCGAGCATATTCCGCCGTTTCGTCCATCGTAATGCCGGAAACAGGAATCAGCGGAAGCACGTCTGTTGCTCCGAAGCGCGGATGTTCGCCGTGGTGAACGGTCATATCTATCAGTTCACATGCTTTTTTTACCGCTCTGAATGCCGCTTCGCAAACATCTTCCGGAGCGCCCACGAAAGTAACAACGGTACGGTTTGTTGCTTTGCCGGGGTCAACATTTATGAGCGTTACGCCATCAACGCTTTCTATCATGTTGGTAATTTGTTTGATAATATTCATATTGCGCCCTTCGCTGAAATTAGGCACACATTCTATTAACTGCGATTTTTCGGATTTATTGCCCGAATTTTGTGATGCTGTACTCATTTGTATATTTTAATTTAGTATTCGATAAAATTTATTTTGTCCGCATAATGGCTTTGATATTAATATTATACAACTTTATTTATGTTGAAAATATCCTGATTTTTCTACCTTCACAACCATAAATACGGACGTATTCAACGCCAAAGATACACATTCGCAACGACAGACATGCAGCCTGCCGATAATCTCTTGAAATTTTAACAATTCTTAATTTTCTTGTTTAAAGCCAAAGGCGTTTTATTTTCATAACCGCAGGTCGGCGACTTGCGGCAGAAAGACCATCATTGCAAGCGTAGCGAAGTTCGGAGAAATCGCCGAATCTTTAAGAAAGATATTAAAAAGATTATCCGAAAAAGATTAATAATTGATTTTACATTAAATTATATTTGGCAGTCGCAAATATCTAAATTGTGAATTGGTAATAAAATCATATAAACATCACGCAAAATATTATATACAACATTACATTGCTACCCAAACCATTTCATATCCGTCAAAAATTTGATAATAAAGTTCAAGTTCGTGTTCGTTTGCTTCGGAGTCGATAAATATTGCATTCAGTTCGCCTTCAATATCATAAGGTATAAATTTTTCAATTTGTATCTGTTTTGAAAAATTGATGTTGCGTTCGCCCATAAGTTTATATATTGATTCTTTGGCGCTCCAGATTATTGCCAATTGTATTTGGCGGTATTTTTCGGTTAGGTATTCGCATTCGTCTTTAGACAGTATTTTTTTTTCGACAGCATCAAAATTGCGCGACAGTAATTCTATATCAATGCCTACGTTTGCGTTCGGATGAACATAAATACAGGCAAATTCGCCCGAATGAGAAATGCTGATTTTGTGATGCGCATTTTTTATGTAAGGGCTGTCGTCTTCTTCGTATCCGATATAAACGCGCTCGTCGAAAATTTCGGTAAGCAAAGCGCGCACGGCATAACTTTCAAGACGGCGTTGAAGCGATGCCATTTGTTCGATGTTTTCCTGTTCAACTGTCGGCGTTGCCGCAATGATTTTCAAATCATCTTCGGTTTCCGTAATTTGCCAGACAGCAAGTATTCCGCCGTCTTTAAATTCTTCTTTTTTATAAAGTGGCATATTCTGTTATTTTATTGTTGCGTGTAATGTATTTTATTTTTTCCATTCCAAAGTTTCCATTAGGTGAATAATATCTTTTCGTATAAAATCAACCACAGGCGCAACCGAATCACTGTTAGGTTCGGCATTGAAATATAGAGAGCCTCGCAAGAAATTGTGCGTACTGTCGGTAAGCAGAAATTGTATCGGCGATGCGGCATCTCCTTCTAATTCCGCATATAATCCATAGACTTTTTTTTCGGGATATAAGTACATCATTTCGTCTATTGCATTTGCTTTTATTGTGTGTCGATATGTAAAATTATGAGAATCGTTTACCATTGTATCCAGATTGTTTTTCACATTATGATAAGTGATGTAAATTGTTACATTATGTTGAGGATAAACAATATCTATCCAGTTTTGGTCGGGTTTGTCTGTTCGTTCGTTTATTCTTGCAATTGCCGAATATTCAAAACTGTATTGTTTGGTATTGATGTCAAATTTTTGATATGTATTTTCAGGCATTGTAATTCTGAAATATCCGTAAGGTTTTGGCGTTGCGCTACTATTATGGCAGGCTACGGTTAAAATACAGGCAAATGATGCAATAAAAATTATGCTAACTGTCGTTTTTGCTGTCATTATTTTGTGATTTTACGGTAACTTTAATTTCTTTTATACGCTTTGCATCGCTACTTTCGATTTTAAGCCCGAACTGTTTCAATTCTATTTCTCTGCCATCAGCTGGTATTTCGCCGCATATTTCGAGAATAAGTCCTGCAAGAGTTTCGGCATCTCCGTTGGTTTCGTCAAAATAATCGTTGTCAAGATTCATTATTTTGCAAAAATCGTTTAGCGAAATTTTTCCTTCAAACAGATAGGTATTTGTATTCAGTTTTGTAAACAGTTTTTGACTTTCATCGTTTTCGTCTGATATTTCACCAACAATTTCTTCCAGAATATCTTCCAGAGTAATAATCCCGCTTGTGCCTCCATATTCATCGACAACCACAGCCATGTGAATACTTTTCTGCTGAAATTTTTTAAGAAGATCATTGATTTTTTTGTTTTCGGGAACAAAATATGCTTCGCGTATCAGCGACTGCCATTCAAAACTTTCATCTCTGTTCAAATACGGCAACAAATCTTTTACAAAAAGAATTCCTTTGATGTTATCAAAATTTTCTTCATACACAGGTATTCGCGAATATCCGCAATCAACTACAAAAGTTAAAAGTTTTTTGAAATCAAACTCAATATCAACCGCATAAACATCGATACGCGGGCGCATAATGTCCTTTGCATCTATATTTGTAAGTTCAACAATACTTTTCAGAATTTTTTTATCGCCTATTGACTTGTCCGTAAAATCAATCGCATCCGACAAATCATCGATTGACATGTTCGATTTTCTCTTGCTGATTTTTCTGTTCAGCAATGATGTTGTTCTCATTAATGCATAACTCAGCGGCTTTGCAATTTTTATCATGATTACAAGCGGTTTGGCAACAAACTTAAACGAACTTACCGGACGGCTTGCAGTCAAAAGTTTGGGAATAACTTCGCAAAACAAAACAAGGACAAATGTTATCAAAACGCCTTCAATAACAAATCCGAATACGACATTGTCGCCAAAATCAATTAAAGAATGTGTAAGATACGTTGAAATCAAGATTATGGCGATGTTTATAAAATTATTAAAAATCAAAACTGTTGCCAGTAAATGGTCTTGTTTTTCAAGCAAGCGATTCAGATAATCGGAAGTTTTGTTTTTATTTTTTTTAATGTTATCAATATCCTGCGGAGACATTGAAAAAAAAGCAGTTTCCGAACCCGATACCAGCGCCGACATAAAAATCAATATCGGCAAAAGAGCAAGCCAAATCAGATGTTCTGAATTCAGCGGAAAAAATGCGATACTTAAAACGTAACTCGGAGGTTCCAAATTTTAATAATTTAATTAAACATATACATACATTTTCATGTACTTTCAAAACACAAAGATATATTTTTTTTGACAGTTGAGAAAATGAAAATATTATTTTTAAGAGCAAGCGTATAAAAAAGTCCAAAAATATGCAGATATAAACAAATTTGCGAATTATATATTAAACTTTCGCAGTTAATATAACTTGCTTATTTACAACAAAAAACAATAACGTATTTATATAAAACACTAAAATTCAGTATCATTATGTTGTTAAAAAATAAAAAAGACAAAGTAACAAATTTTTACGTTATAAAAGACTCAAAATCGCGTGGAATAAAGAGTTTTTCCTAAATTTACTTAAAATTTAATTTGTTTACATTAGGTATGTTAATCATTATTTTCAAAATTCGGTTTTTTTACTTACTTTTGTCGATAATTTATAATTTTGTTACAGAAAAAATACTATAAAAAGATATGATTCAACAAAAACAGCAAACATTAGGCAAAGAAATCGTTCTTAAAGGAAAAGGTTTACATACGGGGCTTGATGTTGAAATGACGATTTGTCCTGCAGAACCAAATCACGGCATAAAATTTCAGCGTATTGACTTGGACGAACAGCCTGTAATTGAGGCTATTGCAGATTATATTACGGACACTTCACGCGGCACGACAATAGAAAATAAAAATATTAGAGTAAGCACAATAGAACACATAATGGCGGCGCTTTTCGGTTTGGGAATTGATAACGCCCTGATAAAACTTAATGCACCGGAAGTTCCAATAATGGACGGAAGCGCAAAAATACATGTCGAAGAACTTCTTAAAGCAGGAATAGTAGAACAGGATGCCGATAAATGGTATTTTGAAGTGAAAGAAAAACTTGTTTACAAAAATGAAGATGGAACGGAAATAATCATACTTCCCGACACTGCATTCAGCATTGACGTAACAGTAGATTTCAAATCTAAGGTTCTTGGAAATCAATATGCGCGATTGACATCTATAGACGAATTTGCAAAGGAAATAGCGCCTTGCCGAACTTTTGTTTTTTTTCACGAACTGGAAATACTGTTCAAGCGTAACCTGATAAAAGGCGGCGACATGGAAAATGCCATTGTGATTGTAGAAAATGACGTTCCCCAAGAAGATTTGGACAGAATAGCAGGATTGTTTAATAAAAAAAGCGTAGAAAGAGTAAAAGAAGGTTATTTGAACAATTTGAAATTGCGTTTTCTTAATGAACCTGCACGACACAAAATGCTTGATTTAATCGGTGATTTATCGCTTGTAGGATATCCCATAATAGGAAAAGTTTATGCCGATAAACCCGGACATTCATCTAATACCGAAATGGCAAAAATTTTGCGTAAGGCAGCAAAAAAAGCATTGACAAAACCATGTCCTCCAAAATATGACCCGCGCGAAGAACCTCTTTTTGACATTAAAGCAATACGTAAAATGTTGCCGCATCGTCCGCCGTTTTTATTGATAGATAAAATTTTATCCCGCAACGAAACAACAATCGTAGGTATAAAAAATGTAACGATGAACGAACCGTTTTTTACAGGACATTTTCCCGATGAACCTGTTATGCCGGGAGTTTTGATTATTGAAGCAATGGCGCAATGCGGAGGATTGCTCGTGCTTGGTAATGTCCCCGATCCTGAACATTATTCAACATATTTTTTGAAAATAGATAAAGTAAAATTCAGAGGTAAAGTTGTTCCGGGAGACACGTTAATATTTAAACTTATTCTTACAGAACCGATTCGTCGCGGAATTGTCATTATGTCGGCTCAGGCATTTGTAGGCGAAAATTTAGTAGCCGAAGGAGAAATGACCGCTCAAGTTATTAAAAATAAATAATTGTAATCATGGAACATTCAATAATTCATCCCAGCGCCAAACTTGCTCAGAGCGTAAGCGTAGGAGCATTTACCGTAATCGAAAAAAATGTAGAAATAGGCGAGGGTACAAAAATAGGTAACAATGTTACCATAATGGAAAATGTAAAAATAGGCAAAAACTGTGTTATTTTTCCGGGAGCTGTAATAGGTGCAGTTCCTCAGGATTTGAAATTCAAAGGAGAAGAAACTTATGCCATAATCGGCGATAATGTTATTGTTCGTGAATATGTTACCATAAATAGAGGCACGGCGGCAAGCGGCAAGTTTGAAACCAAAATAGGAAATAACAGTTTGCTAATGTCGTATGTACATGTTGCACACGACTGTATCATTGGAGACAATGTTATACTTTCAAGTTTCACAGGACTTGCAGGCGAAACAGATGTTCACGACTGGGCTATCATCGGCGGAAAAACAGGAACACATCAGTTTACACGAATAGGCGTACACGCAATGACTTCCGGCGGTTCGCTTGTTCACAAAGATGTTCCTCCGTATATTATTGCAGGACATTTACCGCTCTCGTTTGGCGGAGTGAACCGCATAGGACTGCGCCGTCGTAACTTTTCCAACGAAAAAATAAATGAAATATTTGGAATTTATAAAATAATTTATCAGTCGGATTTGAATACAACCGATGCCTGTAATAAAGTCGAGGAAGATTTTCCCGAAACAGAAGAACGCAATGCTATTCTCACTTTTATTCGTGAATCAAAACGGGGAATTATTAAAGGAGTACATTTTGAAACTAATATTTAAACCTTGCAAATAATACTGTATTATTTATAATTATTTTCATGAAAATTTGATTTATACAATAAACATGTTTATCTTTGTGCGGCAATTTAAATTTAATTTTTAATTAATGTAGAAATGGAAAAAAAATTTACAGAACAGGAAAGCTTGGCAATAATAAGCGAAATGATTGACCGCGCGCGAAACAATGTGCAAAAAGGCAGCGGTACATTTATGATTTATTGGGGCATTACGGTGGCAACTGTTGCCTTGTTGAACATTGCACTGATTTATATATTAAGCAGCATGTCAATATCACCAAATTGGGCTTTTCATATCTGGTGGATTATGTTGCCGGCATGGATTGTTTCTTTCACGTTGCGCCAGAAAAGAGACAGGTCGGCTCTCGTGAAATCTCATATTGATAATATTGTTGCTTCGTTATGGTTGGCTTTTGCTATTTCATGTGCTATTTTTCTATTCATGATTTTCGGGCTGGTTTATTCTTTGCAAGAGTTCAATCACTTTTTTTACCTGATTAATCCGATTATCCTTTTAATAACTGGTTTAGGAGAATTTGTAACTGCCAAAGTTTGTCGGTTTCAGCCTTTTTTGCATGGCGCAATTGCTATGTGGGCAGGTTCTTTTGCGTGTACATTAGTTGTGATGTTATTTAAAACAGGAAATGGCGTATTAGTTCAACTTCTTATTTTAGCAATATGTATGCTTGTCGCTTTTGTTATTCCCGGTTATAAATTAAATAAATCAGTAAAATCCAATCATGTTTAAAGACCTTGACCCGTTGTTACATTCGCAGTTGCGTTTGGCAGTGATGTCTATACTTTTAAGCGTAGAAGAAGCCGATTTTGTGTTTTTGAAAAAACAGACAGATGCCACATCCGGTAATTTGAGCGTCCAAATTGATAAATTGAATGAAGCAGGATATATTCAAGTTACAAAAACCTTTCAAGGCAAAATGCCGCGCACTGTTTGCAAAATAACTGCCAAAGGTATCAATGCTTTCGATACGTATGTGAAAAATCTGCAAACATATATAAAATAAAATTTTATCGTTTTTAGATGGTGATATGTGTTTGCAAAATTTGTAAGCGACACTGTTATTTTATAATCGCATTTTTGTAATTTCTGAAATTTATATATCTTTACAAAAACTTTTATTAAAATAAATTACAAAAAATGAGTGATATTAAGACATATATTAAAGAAAATGAAGAGCGTTTTCTGAACGAACTGTTTGAATTGATTCGCATTCCGTCAATAAGTTCATCTGTTGAACATAAAGAAGATATGCTTAAATGCGCAAAATGCTGGCAAAAACATTTGCTTGCAGCAGGCGTTGATAAAGCCGAAATCATGCCAACGGATGGAAATCCTGTGGTTTACGGTGAAAAAATTATTGATGAAAATTTACCTGTCGTTCTGGTTTACGGACATTATGATGTAATGCCTGTTGACCCTGTCAGTGAATGGCAATCTCAACCGTTTGAACCCGAAGTGCGCGATGGGAAAATTTATGCGCGCGGAGCCGATGATGATAAAGGACAATCGTTTATTCACGCAAAAGCCTTTGAGTTTTTGGTAAAAACAAACTCTCTTCCGTGTAATGTTAAATTTTTACTTGAAGGTGAAGAAGAAATAAGTTCGCCAAGCCTTCCGGAATGGTGCAAAAAAAACAAAAAAATGTTGCAGTCCGATATAATAATTCTTTCCGATACATCGATGATAAATCAGGACACGCCTTCAATCACATGCGGATTACGCGGACTGGCTTATCTGGAAGTGGAAGTGAAAAGCGCAAATCGTGATTTACATTCGGGATTGTACGGCGGTGCAGTTGCAAATCCTATCAACGTTTTGGCAAAGATGATAGCATCACTTACCGACCCGCAAGGATGTATAAAAATTAAGGATTTTTATAAAGATGTAATTAAACTTAATGAACGTGAACGCAAGGATCTGAACAAAGCGCCTTTCAACCTTACGGAATATAAGAAAGATCTTAACATTGAAGACGTTTTCGGCGAAGAAGGATATACAACAATAGAACGCACAGGAATTAGACCAACACTTGATGTTTGCGGCATTTGGGGCGGATATACGGGAGAAGGCGCTAAAACTGTTATTCCATCAACGGCTTATGCAAAAATTTCGATGCGGCTGGTTCCTAATCAAAACCACAAAACAATCGCGCAACTTTTTCAAGATCATTTTAAAAGTATTGCACCTAAATATGTAAAAGTTAAAGTTAAAAATCTTCATGGAGGTCAGGGTTATGTTACTCCAATCCATTCGAGCGGATACAGAGCTGCAAGCAAAGCCTTACGGGATGTTTACGGCAAAACACCTATTCCGGTGCGCAGTGGCGGAAGTATTTCTATTATTTCTGCATTTGACGAAATTCTTGGCATAAAATCAATAATGATGGGTTTCGGTCTTCCGAGCGATGCAATTCATTCGGCTAACGAAAACTTCCCTGTTTACAATTTTCACAAAGGAATAGAAGCAGTAACATTATTTTACAAATATTTTGCAGAATTGATGAAATAATAAATCGGTTGCCTTGCTGTCAATATCAAATATAATAAAGAAAATTCTGAAAATAACGGTAAAGATAATTCTTATATTGTTTTTATCTTCGATATTGATAACATTGGCATATCGCTGGATAAATCCACCTGTTACGCCATTGATGCTGTTGCGTGCAATAGACGGCGCATCAATAAACAAAACATGGAAAAACATTGAAGATATTTCGCCATATATGATTGCTGCGGCAATTGCTTCGGAAGATAATAATTTTCTCGGACATGACGGATTCGACTTTGTTGCCATTGAAGATGCGATAAACGAATACAGACAGGGAAAGCGCAAACGTCAACGTGGAGCAAGTACAATATCGCAACAAACGGCAAAAAATGTTTTTCTTTGGCAGGGACGGTCGTGGCTGCGAAAAGGTTTGGAAGTTTATTTTACATTTTTGATAGAAAATCTGTGGTCAAAAGAACGCATAATGGAAGTATATCTGAATGTTATAGAAACAGGAGATGGCATTTACGGAGCAGAAGCAGCGGCGCAAACATATTTTTATGTGCCTGCAAAAAAATTAAATAAATGGCAGTCGGCATTAATTACGGCTTGTTATCCAAATCCGCGAAAGCGAAATCCTGCAAAACCTTCGACATACATAACCAATCGTGCAAATCAAATTGTTTTGCTGACATATAAAATAGGAAATACCGAATTTACAGCCACAAATATTAAAGCAGCAAAAGAACGGTATCGCAAATACAGAGAACAGCGCAAGTAAAAGATGAATTGACAAGCACAGTTAAAACATTTGAACTTTATAAAACGGTTCATTCGTTTTTGCAAAAATGTGTATTTTTAGGGAATTGTATATACGTTTTCAAAGAATTGAATAAAACTGTCATGAAATATGTATAAACAAATGCAAATCTCTGACAAGATTAAATCCTGCCAGAGATAAGACTTTATTCGATTTTCAAAATCGTTTTTTTTGCTTTGAAATTTATAAATCCATTAACGGTGAATTATTTATCTATGAATTAACCTAATATTACAATTCTACTGCATTAAGTTGTGCTGTCGCCAGTTCAAAGTCGCGTCCGCTTTCAAGCATTCTGGTAAACAGTTCGTAATAATATTGCGATTCGAGTAAATAATCCAGCAATGAAATTTCACCTGCATCCAATGCTTTTTTCAATAATCGTTCATTGTTATATTCCGATAAGGATTTTTGATATTTTTCTACCACTTGCTGCAGATTTACAGCTTTGGCATACAGGTTTTGAAGCGAATTATAAAATTGTATTCGTTTGTCTTCAAATGTTGCTGTTGATGCTTTTGTTTGCATTTTTGCCTGTTTTACACGATTTCTGTTTTCCCAAAGCGGGATTGATATTCCTATGCTTATGCCTTCAAATCGTTGTCCTGTAACTTGTTCGCGCATATATCCGGCTGTAAATTTGGGAAGCGTCAATGATTTATTCAATGCAACCTGCCGATTATTGATTTCTATTTGCGCCTTAATATATTGTAGCAAAGGATTTTTTGCTTCGGCTTGAGCATACCACTGTTCAAAATTCAAGGGCAACTGCTTTATGGCAAAAGTATCAACAGAAAACAAAATTTCTTTGCCTCCGTTTAATTGTGTCAGTTCCGACAAAAGCGAATTTTGCTCTGTTTCGATATTTTTAATTTCGTTTTCAACGCTGTGCAAATACAGTTGTGCCTTATTGTTTTCGATAGCGTTGGCTTCACCTTTGTCTAATTTGATTTGGTAAGCGACGGCAATATCTTTGGCATTTTGCAAGCGAGTTTTATATTCTTTTGCAAGAAGTCTGTAATATGTTAACTGTATGCATGTTTGTTTAGCAGAAAGCAACAGATTAATGCGTTCCGATTTATATTCAAGTTCTACATTTGAATTTTCCAATTTAGATATTTTATTTTTGTTGATATAAACCGCAGGAAAATCAAACGACTGTTTTATACTTATGTCTTTGCGAGTTCCTGTTTCGGAAGGTTTGCCCCACAGATAATTAAATTCTACTTCGGGATTCGACAAATAAATTCCTGTTCGATTATTCAATTTTTTTGCTTCCGTTTCAAGGCGCAGAGCGTTTAATGTTGCGCTGTTTGTTTCAATTTGCTGCAAAATCTGTTCGTATTCGTTTTGCGCTAACGCCGAATAAACGGCGGTAAATAATAATATGATAATAATTAATTTTTTCATTGTTCTGTTTTTTTCTTTTGTAATAATTCGTACACAACGGGTACAATATAAATATTCAATAAAGTTGATGTGAGTAATCCGCCCAGCACGACTATTGCCATTGGGCTTTGTATTTCATTACCTGGTTTTTCACCGTTAAATACAAGAGGAATTAACGCCAGCGCTGCGGTCAAAGCCGTCATTAATATCGGATTCAGTCGGTCGAGCGAGCGGCTGATTATTGTTTGGCGCAAATTATCTTTGTTCGGTTTTGCATTTTGATAGTTTGAAATCAGTAAAATACCGTTACGGGTTGCTATTCCGAATAAAGTAATAAATCCTATTATTGACGGAATACTTACCACGCTTGATGTAAAAAATATTGCAAATATTCCGCCGATTAATGCCAACGGCAGATTAACAAGCACTATTGCCGACAGAGTAACATTTTTAAATTCGCCGTAAAGCAAAAGAAAAATAACACAGATAGCCAACAATGATGTAATCAGCAAAGTTTGAGAAGCGTTTTTTGCATTTTCAAACTGACCTCCATATTCGATACGATATCCTTCGGGAAGTTTTATTTCATCATTAACAGTTGACTTAATATCATCAACTACGGATTTTAATGCCCGTCCCGCAACATTTGCGGAAACAACAATTCTGCGTTGCACGTTTTCACGATTTATAGAATTTGGACCACTAACCGAAACAATTTCCGCAACTTCTTCCAAAGGTATTTTTTTACCTGAACTTGTGGTAATCAAAGCAGATTTTATCTGTTCTATATTTTCGGTATAATTTTTATTTAATCTTAATATCAAATCAAAACTTCGCTGACCTTCATAAATATCTCCTAACTTTTCGCCTGAAAAAGCAAGTTCTATGAATCTGTTAAAATTATCTATTGTAATGCCGTAGCGTGCAAGCATGGTTCTGTTGGCTCGGATTTGTAATTGCGGCGTTTCGGTTTGCTGTTCAACGGCAACGTCTGCCAAGCCTTCAATATTGGAAATAGCATTTTTTATTTGATTTCCTGTTCTGAACAGCGTTCCCAAATCGGAGCCGAACACTTTTATTGCGATATTTGCCCGCGTTCCCGAAAGCATGTGGTCGATGCGATGCCCAAGCGGTTGTCCTATCGTAGATACAACGCCCGGAATCTCTGCAAGCGTTTGCCGAACGTCAGCCATAAATTCCGATTGCGTTCTGTTTTTTAATTTGAAATTTACATCCACTTCCGAACTGTTTGTTGATTGCGAATGTTCATCAAGTTCGCCTCTGCCTGTACGTCTTGCTGTGCCGGTTATTTCAGGAATTTTCAGCAGTTCTGTTTCAATGAGATTTCCCAGTTTGTTGTTTTCGTCAAGCGAAATTCCCGGTTTTGTTACCGCCGAAATGGTGAGAGCGCCTTCGTTAAATTCCGGCAGAAAACTTTGTCCCATTGTAAAAAACAGTGCAACAGACACAACAAAAAAGCCTGCGGACGTATATATAACAGTTTTTGCGCGTCCAAAAACCCACTGTAATGATTTTTTATATAAATTCAAGAGATTTTTTGTAAACCAACTGTCTTTTTCTTTTCTGTAAAGATATTTTTCATTCGACAGCATCAGTTTGCACAATAATGGCGTTATGGTCATGGCAACAATCATTGACATGAAAAGCGATATTATATATGTTATTCCAAGCGGTTTCAACATTCTGCCTTCCATCCCCGAAAGGAAAAACAGAGGAACAAACGCAACGATGATAATGAAAGTTGCACTTATAATTGACGACCTGATTTCTTTTGATGCTTCAAACACTATCGCAAAAGCAGACTGGCGTTCTTCTATCGGTTTTTGATGATTTTGTCTCAATCTTTTATATACGTTTTCAACATCAATAATTGCATCGTCAACCAGTGAGCCGATTGCAAGGCACATGCCCCCCAAAGTCATTGTATTAATATTCATTCCAAGCGCATAAAGCACGATAACCGTACCGAGCAGCGACAAAGGAATTGCTATGACCGAGATAACCGTTGTGCGAAAACTTGCAAGGAAGAGAAATAAAATAATAACAACAAACAAAGCGCCTTCCATTAACGCCTGTCCTACGTTATTTACAGATGCTTCGATAAAATCCGCTTGTCGAAATATTTTAGTATCCATTTGCACATCGTCAGGAAATGATTTTTGTATTTCCAACAAATTTTGTTCGATGTTTTTAGTTACATTCAATGTGTTGATATTTGGCTGCTTTGATACCGACAATATCACCGATGGCTTTGCGTTTTGCGAAGCATATCCCATCTTTATACCGCTGCCTGTTAACAGTGTTGCAACATCGGAAACAACAACAGGATTTCCGTTTACAGTTTTAATATATGTGTTACCAAGTTCGTCAAGGTCATTGGTACGCGATATTCCGCGCAGAGCGTATTCGTTGCCGAAATCGCGAACTATTCCGCCTGTGGAATTTGCGCTGAATGTACTTCCTGTTTCGGCTAATTCGTTTATTGTTACTCCGTAAAAGTTCATTAGTTGCGGGTCGGCAAGCAGTTGATACTGTTTGTAATCGCCGCCTATGACAGTTACCTGAGACACGCCGCCTGTCGCCAAAATTGCAGGTTTTACAACCCATTCGGCTAAAGTGCGAAGTTCCATTAATGACGTAGAATCGGCTTGCAATCCTATAAACAGTATTTCGCCCATTACGCTTGACTGCGGAGCCAAAACAGGAACAACTCCCGCAGGCAGCATGCCTGTCAGAGTTACCATTTTTTCGCTTACAATCTGACGGGCTTTGAAAATATCAGTTCCCCAGTCAAATTCTATCCATACAAATGAATATCCCTGAGAAGACGACGAGCGTACGCGGCGAACATCTGTCGCTCCGTTTACTGCCGTTTCTATATGAAACGTTACAAGACGTTCTACTTCTTCAGCCGACATTCCGTTAGCATCCGTCATTACAACAACGGTAGGCGCGGTTAAGTCGGGAAATACATCTACGTCTGTTTTGCCTGATGTATATAATCCTCCGGTAATGAGCAATATTGCTCCCAACAGTACAAACAGTCTGTTGTTGAGAGAAAATTTTATTATTCTGTTCAGCATAATTTCTCTCCTTTTTTAATGCGAATGTCCCGAATGAACATCTAATTCTTCTGTTGACTGTGTAAGTTTAATCAATATTGCGCCTTTGCTTACAACGTGTTCTCCTGCCGACAAGCCATCGGTAATCTCGGTGCGTAAACCATCGGTTTTCCCTTTTGTTACCATGCGTTTTTCAAATGTTTCATCAGACAGTTCCACAAACACAAAGTAACTGCCCATCTCTTCGATTATTGCTTCATTTGAAACGGTTATCGCACGTTTACTGGTTTGCGTTTTTATATATAATTCCACAACACTTCCAGACAGTAAATCTATACTGTTATTTATCTGAAATACAACAGGAATAAGAGGATTGCTTATATCGGCGGATTTGCCGAACGAAAGCAGTTTTCCGTTTAATTCTTCGAGAGAATAGGTTTTGTTCGTATTCATTATACGTATATTGGCAGAAGTTATGTTGCCAAGCGCCGAAAAATATTTAGGCGACAGTTCTGCTCGTATAAACAAACTGCTGTTTTGCGAAATAACCAGAACAGGCTGCCCCGTTTCGACATATTCGCCGTTACGGACAAAGATTGTGGTAATATATCCTGAAATCGGCGCTGTTATGGTTTGCTTGCCGCCTGAAAAACTTTTACGCAGATTATTATAAATGTTTTCCGCATTTTTGTATTCTGTTTCGGCTTTAATCAAGTCCTGTTTTGAAACTATTTTGTCCTTTTCCAAATCAAGTTTACGTTCATATTCTTTTTTGGCTCTCATGTATTCGTTTTCGGCTTCAACATAGCGAATGTTAAGATTGTTATCTGTTAATTCGCTGCTTTCTATTGAAAACAGATACTGTCCTGCTTTTACTGCTTTGCCTGCAACGGCAAAATCGGTTGAAAAGGCAACCGTGCCGCCTGCTTTGGCTGTAACTATTTTCTCATCTCCCTGCGAAGGTAAAACCTGTGCCGCAGTTCGTATTATCGCATCAAAGGGTTCAATACGAACATCTTCGACTGCAAACTGTGTTTTCTGTTGCTGTTTTTTAGTGAATACGAAAGCATCTGTATCCGTATGGTCATCATCGTCATCGTGTGTATTGTGATTTTTGCTGTTTCCGCATCCTGCAAGCATAATTGTCGTAAATAGCAGGATGGCGATTAAATTGTATAATTTCATATTTGTAATTGTTTACTGATTTTTGTTATTAATAATAAATAAAGGGTTTCGGAAAGCGTATTCCGAAAGGATATATCCCGTTAAGGGACAAAAATCAGCATGCAGGAGGCGCTCTTAATCCCCTGACGGGAAGCACAAAAGCGCAATAATGCGACTGTAAATAAGGTTTATATTGAAATGCCGCCGTTTCATAATATAAGGCAGTAAAATGACTGATAACAGAAACAGCGGGATATGAAAGCAAAATAAAATCAACAGGTTCTGTTTCTTTTACATTGTTTTCGACTCTCAAATAGGTTTGCGACAGAAAACATTCTTCGCCCGCATCATGCCCATGACGACATGTTTCCGACTGACAGCCGTGTTCGTCGCTTTCAACATGAATAACAGGCAGCGATATGCTTGCCGGCGTTTGACCGTAATCACAATGAGGCACAAACTCATGAGCCAGCATTATCATGTTGGCAAGCAGTAAAAATATTAATGCCGTTGTGCGTTTCATACCTGATTTTATTCTGATTTGTGAGTTAAATTAGAGCGCAAAGGTACAAAAAATATTGAAAATGCAACCTTCTTTGTACAAATACATTGTTAAATTCGGTAAAATAGCGCTCATAATACATATAAAATACCATTAATAACAGTCAAGTTTACATATTTAACAACGATTTCCCGTTAATAAAAAATTTTAACACAGGGATATTTTTCATCTTCATACATTGCAGATTGAAATCACAGTTATTTTGCCGATTTCCTGCCATGCTGCCGATTACAAGTATTGATTAGTCAATTGGTTTGTATTTTTGTTTTGCCTGCTCTCGAGTCATTGCTTCAAAGTGCCACCACTCATTTCGTATTGTTCTGAAACCTGCGGCTTGCATGGCATTGCGCAAAATCAATCTGTTGTTTATTTGCTGTCCTGTAAGTTTATTTTCTTGCAAAAATCTTTGTTCGTAGCGTGGTTGTGATTTTTCGGTAAATTCATCAAATGCCGTACCCATATCAACAGCATTGCCGTTTTCATCAACAATGCCAACATCAACGGCGACACCGTAACTGTGCATGCTTATTCTTGACGGACTTGCCACATAATTTTTCCAGTCGGTATCTTTTACAACTTCCCACATTCTTTGCTGCACACTGCGCGGTCTGGCGGCATCATAAACAACAATACTCCAATTCCTGTTTGTTTGTTTAAGTTTTTTCTGAGCATTTGCAAGCATTTTTGCTGCGTCAGGCTGTAAATATGCTTCGGTAAAATCACCATACATGTTTTTCCCTACAAAATTGTCTGTTGTCGCATATTTCAAATCTACGACAATAGTAGAGTCGGCAGTTTTGATATTTACAAGACCTGCCGTGTACAGCCGTTTTGCCGTTTCGCTTTCTGCCGACTGCTGACAGAATATTGTCGGCGCAAATAATGATATTAATAATATAAACAAAAACTTTCTCATATCTGTGTTCTATTGGGTTAATAAAGATATATTGAACCGTGCAAATATAGCGATTAAAAATAAATAAATTATGTTTTTGTGCTGTTGTTTGTTTTTTAGTCATTGCACACCGCGAGCGTAGCCAACCAACCGCAGCCCCTCATGGTGAGGCGGAACAAAACAACAGCACGTCATTGCGAACTCCGCTGCGCTTCGGTTGCTTCGTCATTACATTCCTCGCAATGACGTTCTGCTTTGGTTGTTTCGGGTTGCACTCTTCGCAATGACGCGCTTGTTGTTTTCTTTCTCGCAGGGCTACGCCTTGCAGCTTTCAAATGCGATTCCAAAAATCTCTCCGAATCATTTTTGGGGATTGTATTTTGATTCTCTCAATATTCTTTCATAAGATTTTTCATTCATAAGATTATCAAGACTTGTGCCTGTATTGTTTACATACTGTTCTACTATTCTAAATCCCAGCCAGTTTGCGGCTTTTCCGGGTGATTCCCGAGAAAAATCGTATGTAAACGGAGCATCTTCTGTAAATTTTGTAATTATGGTATAATTGTCGGAATACAACAGTTTATTTTCTATAAGATACAGCCACATTTGCCGCTCGTTGTTTTTGCAAAATTTCATATTGTCGGTATTAAATCCAAACAAATCATTTTCCGACATAAACGGACATAACTGTTGTTTGAAATAAAGTATTTTCCCTTCATAAATCATTTTTTCTATCAACGTGTAACGGTTATTTTCAAGCGGAAACTCATCTGCGGCAAGAGCGCCTGCCACTTCGCAGATAATTCGTTCTTTTCGCATGTTTTGCACAAGATATTTGCTAAAACCGAGATACATATAAATCTCTTCATCGCTACCCAAAAACTTATCCATGCCAATGCCTATAATGTTTTGGTCGATAACAAGCGAATGATTAAACCCCGAAGT
>JAIRRX010000030.1 GCA_031255755.1 Prevotellaceae bacterium
CCAATGATTATTAGCGAATTATTGGCGGTTGTTTTTTCTTCGGCTTGCCCTGTTGTGTTTGGCAATTTGTATTTATAGTCTTGTGCCATATTATTTTCTATTGATTATTCTATTTTACAATATTCACCTTATCTGACATCTTTTATTTATTTTCCATTATTGCGGATATGACTTTATCTGCAAGCCAAACAGCAATCTGTTCCGTTTTGACGTGCCGCCCGCATTTTTCCACTTTGCAATAGGTAGCGGTGTCAATGTCCAATGCTTCTGCTATTTTTCGTTGCTGAAGTTGGCATTGTTCACATAACTGTTTTATTCGTTCGTTGAACAGCATAACCTTGAATTTATATATCTTGTGAAATTTAGACAAAGATACTGATTTTTTTAATACTATGTTCTTTTAGAATTTTTTTTTACAATCAAAATTTCCCATTATATTTCCTTTATTTTCATTAGCTTACTTAAATTCATCTGTTGTAATATTCAGCATTTCTGCTAATTTTTATAGTAAATGTTCAACTTGATTTAAAAACCCTTTATATATAATGCTTTGCTTTCGTTTTGCAATTTATCAAGCGTTGTTATTGCATAAATTTTTTGTTCTGTTATCTTAAATTGTGTGTTTTGGGTAATTGCAACAGGATATTTATTTTCAATATCTTCATTATTATCACTTAATACATAAATACAGTAATATGCAGGTTTCTGCATTTCATCTGTTGTTGTCGGCGCATCCCATTTCAAAAACATGCCGTCTTCGGTTTGTTCAAGTCTGATATTCTGCACGGCATCCGGCGCAATGGTGTCTATATGTCTGTATTTGGGCATTAAAGCAATTTGTGTTTGATAGGAATTTATCAAACTGTCGGTAAAACCGTTGGGATTACGAGGAAGCGAATATCCGGGCCACCATACATTACCGTGAACGTTTTTGTCGGTGCGGACAAGTTCCATTTTACGTGGCAGTTGATTTAAAAATTCGTTTTCGTTTTTGCGACTTTTGACTTTCACTGTCTTTGAAATATCCTGTCCGATATAAAGATTTTCACCGTAATTATTTTCACTCCACCATTTTATCAGCGTTTCGTAATCGGCTGCCGGATGTCCTATATCAAAATACAGTTGCGGAACGTTATAGTCAATCCATCGTTTTTCTACCCACAATTTTATATCCGCATATAAATCATCATAATTTTCACAGCCTGCGGTTGTATTTGAGCCTGTTGGGTCGCTCGACACATTGCGCCAAACGCCGAACGGACTTATTCCGAATTTTATCCACGGCTTAATTTCCTTAATGGTTTTGCTCAATTCTTGAATCAGAATATTCACATTATTGCGCCGCCAGTCATTGCGGGTTTCCTGTGTAAAGCCGTCTTTTGCTCCGTATTTTGCAAATGATTTGTCATCTGGAAAATCAACGACTTTTCCTTTCTCCGTAATCTTGTACGGATAAAAATAATCATCAAAATGTACTGCATCCAAATCATAACGTTTGACAACATCGGCAATAACTTTCAACGTATGTTCACGCGCTTCGGGTTCGCCCGGGTCAAAATAAATCTGTTTTCCGTATTTAACGAACAGATAAGGTTTTTTATAATATAAATGTTCGTTGCAAAGAACTTCGCTGTCGTTGGATGTTACCCGATAAGGATTAAACCATGCGTGCAGTTCCATTCCGCGTTTATGACATTCTTCAGTCATAAATTGCAGCGGGTCCCAAAGAGGAAACGGCGCTTTGCCCTGTTCGCCGGTTATAAATCGACTCCATGGCTCCATGCTGTTTGTATAAAAAGCATCTGCCTGAGGACGTACCTGAAATATTACGGCATTTATTTTTGCCTTTTCAAATTCGTTCAGAAGGTCTATAAAATGTTGTTTCATCTGGTCAACAGTCATTTCTCTGTATTTTTGATTGCCGACAGTATGCACCCACGCGCCGCGAAATTCACGTTTAGGTTCGCTGCTTTGCGAATATGCATTTGTTGCTGTTAGAACAGCCATAAGAATTGGGAAGATTAATTTTTTCATCATAATAAAATTTTAACTTTCAAAAGTAATGAAAATTTATGATATAAGAAAATCAATTATGTTATAAAAAGTATATTTTTGGCAATGTGATGAAGATTATTTGTAAAATGATATTAAAAAAATAACCGCCAAGAAAGCGGTTACACATTGTATTTGTGCCCGAAACAGGACTCGAACCTGCACAACCTTACGATCGCTAGTCCCTGAAACTAGTGCGTCTACCAATTCCGCCATTCGGGCTATGACGGCGCAAAAGTACAAAATAATTGTGAATAAAAAATATTTATGTCAATAAACGTAATTTAAATATTTATTTTTGTACCTTTGGCGTTGAAATTAATATCAATACATATATCAATTGAAAGGGAAATTTAATATATTTGCGATTATAACCGATTTTATAAGACGTTGTGTAAAATTCGTTACGCGCGATATTTGGTATCTTACAAAAGAAAAACCGAGCAGTAAAGATTCTTTTCTTACGCGACAGTTAAAAATAATAATAATTGCACTGCGTTCGTTTGTTGAAGATAAAATTACGATACGGGCTTCGGCGCTTACATATTACACGCTTATGTCGCTTATTCCAGTTGCTGCGCTGATTTTTGCAATGGCAAAAGGTTTTAATTATGAAACCGAACTCAGAGCGTTTCTGTTTGAAAATTTTTACGACCAGCAGGATATTGTTCAATGGGTGTTGGATTTTGTTGATTCAACATTGAAAAATACTAAAAACGGACTTATTGCTGGCATAGGAATTATAATGCTTTTGTGGGCTTGCCTTAAATTGCTTATTCATATTGAAGAGTCGTTCAACCATGTATGGAATGTAAAAAATCCGCGTTCATGGAAAAATCGCATTACAAACTATTTAGCCGTATTTATTATTGCGCCTGTGTTTTTGATGGTATCTATCAGCGTTTCGCTTGTGGTAAATCATGATTTAAGCGGAATGACCTTTCTTGACAGCATCAGTCCTGTATTGAATTTTTTATATGAATGTATTCCTTTTGTTTCAATATGGATTTTATTTGCACTGATTTATAAATTCATGCCGAATACGAGAGTTAAATTTTCACATGCCATGCTTGCGGGAATCGTTGCAGGTTCTTTGTTTCAGTTAACGCAGGATTTATATGTTTATTCGCAGGTTTCGATTACCAAATTCAGTGCGATTTACGGAACTTTTGCAGCCATACCCTTATTTTTGATGTGGGCGCAATTAAGCTGGCTCATTGTTTTGCTTGGCGCAGAACTTGCTTTTGCCTATCAAAACGTAAGTAACTATGAAAGCGAAAAAGCATCCGAACATACGAGTTTTTATCAGCGTAAAATTTTTGCATTGATTATCACACGCATGATTGCCGTTAATTTTAAAAATGAAAATGAACCTTTGGAAATATCCGATATTTCTGAAAAACTTTCGTTGCCTACACGTATTATTCGTACTGTTGTACACAGTTTGGTTGAATCAGGAATACTTTCCGAAGTGGTTGCAAAAAATGAAAAGGAATACGGCTATCAACCCGCATTTGACATAAACAGCATGACCGTTGCGACTGTTTTTTCGCATTTGGAAAAATTGAACAGCAGCGATTTTGCATCCGATAATGATGAGTATAAAAACGTTGAAAAATTAATCAATACAATGTGGGCTGATTTTGAAAATTCACCCAAAAACAAACTGTTGACAGAATTATAAACTGCACGCGCCATTGCGAGGAGTAACACAGCAACAGCGCATCATTGCTATGAGTGCAATGACGACAACGGTTGCAACGTTACTCGAAATGACGGGCTTGTTGTTTTTTCTATATGCTTATATTGCTTGTATTTGTATTCATTAAATATATAACAGATAAAAATCAAAAAGCATAATTTTAATTTAAATGTATTGTATTTTTTGTAATATATTTAATGTATTCGGAAATTTTATATAAATTTGCATTTATAAAAAATATAAATATGAAAAGAAATCTTATCACAATCGTTATCGCAATTATTTTGTCGATTAATTACAACCACACTTTGGCTTGTACAAATTTTTTGGTAACAAAAGGCGCATCGGCGACGGGTTCTACGTTTATTTCGTATAGCGCCGACTCTCACGTCTTATATGGCGAACTGTATTTTTGGGCAGCAGCGAAATATCCGCCGGGATCAATGCTCAAAATCTATGAATGGGATACAAATAAATATCTCGGCGAAATTGCCCAAGCTGCCGAAACGTATCGCGTAATAGGAAACATGAACGAACATTCTCTTGCAATAGGCGAAACAACCTACGGAGGACGACAGGAACTCGCAGGCAGTGGAATTATTGATTACGGAAGGCTTATATACATTACTCTGCAACGCTCGCGCAACGCTCGCGAAGCTATTAAAACCATCTGTGAACTTTTGAATACTTATGGCTATGCGTCAGGAGGCGAGTCGTTTTCAATCAGCGACCCTAACGAAGTATGGATACTCGAAATGATTGGCAAAGGTAAAAATGACAAAGGCGCTGTTTGGGTTGCCGTTCGTATTCCTGATGGATATGTTTCGGGACATGCAAATCACGCTCGTATAACCAATTTTCCGCTTGAAGGTAAAAAAGTAAAAAATTCAATATCTTCAAAAAACATAAGTAAAATATTTAATCCTGAAGTAGAATATGTTTATGCGGAAGATGTTATTTCGTTTGCACGCAATGCAGGTTATTTCACTGGCACGGATGCTGAATTTAGTTTTTCGGATGTTTATGCTCCTATTGATTTCAGCGCCGCTCGCGCTTGCGAAGCTCGTGTATGGTCGTTTTTCAAACAGGTAAACAGTTCGATGTGGGAATATGAAGACTATGCATTGGGATATAACCTTAAACATCGTATGCCTCTTTATATTAAACCGGATAAAAAATTATCTTTTGAAGATATAAAAATTGCCATGCGCGACCACTACGAAGGTACAAAAATGGACATGACAAAAGATATTGGAGCAGGCGCATTCAAATCTCCTTATCGTTGGCGTCCTATGGAATTTGAATTTGAAGGTAAAAAATATCTGCACGAACGCGCAACAGCAACACAGCAAACAGGTTTTTGGTTTATAGCCGAAGGACGTTCATGGTTGCCAAATCCTGTCGGAGGAATTTTATGGTTTGGGGTTGACGATGCCGCAACATCATGCCTCACCCCAATATATTGCGGAATGACAAATGTTCCTGAAATATTTGCTGTTGGCAATGGCGATTTGCTTACGTATTCAGACAAGTCGGCATTCTGGCTGTTCAACAGAGTAACAAATTTCGTGTATTCACGTTACGACAGACTAAGTGCAGACGTGTTGAATGTTCAGAAAAATTTTGAAAGCGAATCCGAAAAATTAATCAATGATATTGATAAAAATGCAGGCGAGCTTTATACTCAAAATGCTGAAGAAGCAATAAACGTTATAACGGAATTTTCTTTGAAACGCGCACAGGAAATGTTCGACACATGGAAAAAACTTGATGCTTATTTACTTGTAAAATACATTGATGGCAATGTTAAAAAAGAAAAAGACGGAAAGTTTGAACGTACCGAAAATAATTATCCGGCAGCTCCCGAACAGCCTGCATTGCCCGAATTTTGGATTAAGAAAATAGTTGAGGATAACGGAGAGATTTTGCAAATGCCTCAAGAAAATTGAATTTTACTATAATATAAAGTCAAAAAATGGCAGTGTAAATATTTACACTGATGAATGTAAAATAAAACCAAATCAAAATGTAATCGCAGATAAACCGTTGTCTGTAATTTTATAAAGATAATTTTGCATTTGGATGTTTTCCTGCCATTTTTTGACTTTTTTAATGCGTTTACATGTCGATGCTATCAGATATTTGATTTAATCGAATAAATTTTATAATTTTGTTGAAAATACTTGATTGTGAAAATACTTGTTACAGGAGCAAATGGACAGTTAGGCTGTGAATTACAAAAGGTTTCGATAAAAAATCCTTCCATGCGGTATATTTTTACCGACTGCGCCGAACTTGATATAACTAACGCTAATTCGGTTAATGCGTTTTTTACTCTGCACAAACCCGATTTTTTGATAAATTGCGCAGCATATACCGCCGTTGATAAAGCCGAATCTGATTACGAAAACGCCATGCTTATTAATGCCGAAGCAGTTGCAAATCTGGCTGAAGCATGTAAAATAAGCAATGCGGTGTTTTTTCACATTTCTACCGATTATGTATTTGATGGCAAAACACCTGCGGCTTACGTTGAAACCGACAGCACAAATCCTGTATCGGTATATGGCAAAACAAAACTTGTCGGCGAAAAAAACGCTTTGGCTTATTCCAAATCAATAATTATTCGCACATCATGGCTGTATTCGTCGTTTGGCAATAATTTTGTAAAAACAATGCTGCGTTTAAGTTCCGAACGAAAAAACATAAAAGTTGTAGCCGACCAGACAGGTTCGCCCACCTACGCTGAAGATTTGGCTGTTGCGATATTGAAAATTACTGAAAAAATCATCGAAAATCCACAAAATATGAAAACGGGTATTTATAATTTTTCAAACGACGGGCAGTGTTCGTGGTATGATTTTGCAAAGGAAATTATAAAACTCGGAAATAAAAATTGCCTGATTGAGCCTGTTTCTACGGCGGAATATCCGACAGCTGCGCAACGTCCTCAATACAGTTTGTTGAGCAAGGAAAAAATCAAAACTGACTATGATGTTAATATTCCTCACTGGAAAACAAGTTTGGAAAGATGTATAAATCAAATGAAATATTGAATTTATGAGGATTTTAATAATTCTACAAAAATAACGAATATGAAAAAAATATTAATATTGATAATAATAACGTTTGCCGTAATAAATGCCGAAGCGCAACACTGGGTTGGTATTCGCGGCGGTTATAACAATTCGGATATAACTATTGACATGTTTAATTACAGAAAAACAAATTCATATTCGAGCATCAATTACGGAGTGATATATAAACTGTATATTGATAAATACACAGGGCTTCAGGCAGAATTTAACAAAATCAAACGAGGCTTTTCATATAAGGAAAACGATACCGTACACATTCGCGAATCGTGGGAACTGCCGATATTGGGACACGGACGTTTGGAATTCGGCAATTTTATTGGTTTTGTAAACGGCGGATTTTATGTTGGTTATACGCAAAAAGCAAAGTACAAAATCAAAAGCGATAAATCAGCAAGCGAAATGCCCGCATCGTTTACCAGTCGCGATGTCAGATTTGAATTTGGATTCGGATTTGGCGGAGGAATTGGTTTCCGTATAAACAGACGCATCGAATTGCAGACAGAATTTAGATACAATTACGGACTTACATATCTTTACAAACCAAAATATAAGGATGAAACAATCAAATATATACAGCCTTTAAGCATGCAGGTTTCGTTTGGCGTTTTATACAAATTTGCAAATATCAAAAAATAAGAAATGTTCTGTAAAAGCCTGACAAAATACAGTCGCCGTAAAACAAATGCTGTAAACGTAGGAAATATTCCGTTAGGAGGCGAAAATCCAATTCGCATACAGTCAATGATAAACGTTGCCACAACAGATATTGATGCAGCCGTTGCACAATGCGAAAAAATTGCAAAAGCAGGCGCAGATTACGTCCGCCTTACGACACAGGGCATACCCGAAGCAAATGCAATGAAGATTATTAAATCGCGACTTGTTGAAAAAAATATCAATATTCCGCTGATTGCAGATGTTCATTTTAATCGAAATGTTGCCAAAATTGTTGCGCAGTATGTTGAAAAAGTAAGAATAAATCCCGGAAACTTTATTGATAAAAAAAACAGCAAAATTCTTACAGATGACGAATATAATGCAGAATTGCAATATTTGCGCAGTGAATTTGTTTCGCTGATTTGCATTTGCAAACAACATAAAACGGCGTTGCGCATAGGCGTAAATCACGGTTCGCTGTCGGAACGAATTATGAACCGTTACGGCGATACTCCCGAAGGAATGGTTGAATCGGCAATGGAATTTTTGCGGATTTGCAAAGCCGAAGATTTTACGGATGTTGTTGTTTCGATGAAATCAAGCAATACGCGAATAATGATATATGCATATCGACTGCTTGTTGAAAAAATGAACTCCGAAAAAATGTATTTTCCTTTGCATATAGGCGTTACCGAAACAGGAGATGGAGCGGATGCGCGCATAAAATCAGCAGTTGGAACAGGAACTTTGCTTGCCGATGGCTTGGGCGATACTGTTCGTATTTCGCTTACCGAAAATCCGGAAAATGAAATACCTGTTGCCAAAATTTTGACAGATTATTTCACCGGTCGTGAAAATCATAAACCTGTTATGGATATTGATACACAAAAATATTTTCCATACTCTTATAATCAACGAAAAACAAAAGCATCAAAAATTTTCGGAGGCAAAAATCAAATTGCAGTCGTTGCCGATTTATCACATGTTAATCCTGTTTACGATAAAGATTTTGAAGAGTTAGGATTTGTAAAAAACGGTAAAAAGTGGACAAAAACGCCAAATTCGCCTGATGCCGTTTATATAGGTTCATCATTATTTGATACTGCAATGCAGGGCATAACAATACTTTCGGACGAAACGGAAAACCTTGTCAGATGCGATATTTCATGCTTCAACAGTAATTTTTTTGACTGGATAAAACAAAATCCGCAAAACATCCTAATGCTTGAAACCTCCAATACAAATGTCATTGCCGAACTGCGAGCGTGTTTTTTGATGCTCGAAAAGGCAAATGTCAAAAATCCTGTAATAATTCGCCGCTCTTATGATGACAAAGATGTTGAGTTGCTGCAAATAAAAGCAGCCTGCGATTTCGGAGCATTACTTACAGACGGTTTCGGCGATGCTGTGTGTTTGCATAATACCAAAACGGAAGCCAAACAGCTTGCTAAAATCTGTTTTTCCATATTGCAGGCTGCGCGCGTACGTTTCAGTAAAACGGAATTTATTGCCTGTCCGAGTTGCGGACGCACGCTTTTTGATATTCAAAAAACATTAAGCGAAATAAAAAACGAAACATCTCATCTTAAACATCTTAAAATTGCCGTAATGGGATGTATAGTAAACGGCACAGGCGAAATGGCAGATGCAGATTACGGATACGTGGGAGCGGGAGCAGGAAAAATATCGCTGTACAAAAATAAAACGCTTGTAAAACGCAATATTCCTCAACAAAATGCCGTCGCCGAACTTGTTGCTCTGATTAAAGAAAACGGACAGTGGATTGAGAAATAATTTTATTTTTTTAGTATTATTTAATAAAAAATATATAAATTTGCATATCAAAAACACAAAAAATAATAAAGTTATGGAAAATCTAATTAATCACAACGAACAGAATTTATCTGATTCTATCATTAGAAACATGCGGACTACGGCGTCGTGGATGAAATTTATGGCTGTAATGTCTTTTATTGGAGGTGGCGTACTTATACTATGCGCTATTGGCGCCTTTGTTGCTGCATCTGCATCTAATGGCTATTACTATTACCGTATGGCTCAACCTGCCAGTTTGCTAATTGTAACTGGTATAGTTTACATTATCGCAGCTATTGTAACTATTTCTTTAGGTATATACCTGTTTAAAACCGCAACAGGTTACAGTAAGTACAGTTTTACAAAAGATAGCAACGAACTTGAAACGGCGTTTCTAATGCAAAAAAAGTATTGGAAAACATATGGAATTGTTACTATTGTTATAGTAAGTTTCATTGTGCTTTCATTATTAGTATTTGTTACTCACGTATAAGCGCATTACGAAAAAACAGATATTAAGGTTGAGTTTTGCAAAAGGCTTAATTGAAACAGACACGCCAAAGCAATCTGTTGTAACCGTTATTGCGAACCGCGAAGCGGTGAAGCAATCATCGTCATTGCGAGGAGCGTAGCAACGAAGCAATCCAGTATGAACAATAAGCGTCTGGATTGGCTACGGATAAATCTGGATTGCTTCACCGCTTCGCGGTTCGCAATGACGGCTTGCCTCTGGGTTGCTTCGTCATTCGCTACGCTCATTCCTCTCAATGACGTACAAAGACAAAGAAAAATTTTTAAAAAATATTTGTAACTTATTTAAAAATAGTTTAATTTAGCATCGTTTTTGATTGATAATATAGATTATTAATCAAAATATAAATATAAAACGCATTGAATTGCTCACGCAAAAATATTATTAAAAATCGGATGGAAAATATAGATTACATATCAGAAAATCAAGCAAATATGTCATTGAAAAGTTTACTGTCCATCCGGAAAATATCGGCACATATCAATCGAAATATTTTAAATCAAAATATAATTATACGATGTCTAATCATTTAAAAATATTATTACAAAATAGAGCGTGAAAAATTATTAAAATATTATAAAAAAATATATGAAAATTATTTTAATTTTGCAGGTATAAACCTTATACATGAAGATGGCAGTCAGTTTATATGGCAAGAAATATCTTATAATCCTTTGGAATTGGAATGAAAAAATGACAAAATAGATTTATGAAAAAGATAATAATATTGTTTATTATTTGTTTTTTTTGCATATGGGAAGTTTTCCCGCAAATTCGCAAAATAAATAGAAGTCGTACTATTGATGCAATAGAAAATGCCGTAATTATTGATTCGGGAAATGTCAGAATTTGGTATGCCCTTAATGCCCGTGATATTGACAAGCAAGATTCGTATGAGGATTTACAGCGTTTGGATATAGGGTTACAGTTATCTAAATATTATAGTTTTTTCACGTTTAACAATGATTCTTTATTTGTAGACTGGCAAAAAAAAAATCCAAATGCAAAGGGTAAGCCTCATTACTTAGGAATAAAACACAATTATTCCGGATGGTGTGAATATCATTACTCCGAATACATAAAAAATTTCGGTTCAAATGTCTTTATAGAATACACGCGCATGCCTGCATTTTTAGAAATGTTAAATGGAAAATGTGAAGAGCAAATGCCTGTTCAAAACTGGGAAATTCTGGAAGATACTTTAACTGTTACAGGATATTTATGTCAAAAGGCAAATTGCAGATTTAGAGGCAGAAATTATACTGCTTGGTTTGCCGTTGACATTCCCATACAAAACGGACCATGGAAATTCGGAGGCTTGCCGGGATTAATATTGAAAGTTTATGATAGCGATAAACTCTATGTTTTTGAGTGTACAAAGATTGAACATTTTACTAAAAAATTTCCTATAACTTTAAATCATTATTTCAATAAATATAAAAACATAGAAAGAGAAAAATTATTGAAATATTATAAAAAAATATATGAAGATTTTTTTAATTTTGCAGGCATAAATCTTATACATGAGGATGGCAGTCCGTTTATATGGAAAAAAATACCTTATAATCCTTTGGAATTAGAATGACAAATTAAACCATTAAAACATATTGCAACATGAAGAAAACAATTATATCATTAATTACAATTTTAATAATTTGTACTGATATTCAATCTCAGTTTATAGTTTCACCATCAAAACCCAATATAAATAATATGACAGTTATAGATTCCAGCAATTTACGTATATGGTACGCCTTTAATGCTACCGATATACGCAAACAGGAAACCTACGACGACTTGCAGCGTTTGGAAATAGGAAATCAGACATCTAAATATTACAGTTACTTTTTATTTAACGACGATTCCTTATCTACCGTTTGGATTAAAAACCATCCAAATGCTAAAGGTATTCCAAATAAATTTGGAACAATTGGCAAGAAAGATACATGGGATGAATATATTTTTTCGGAATATTTTAAAAATTATGCTGAACATAGTCTTACACAATATACTCGTATGCCGTTTGGAATGAGAAATTTTTATCAATATTCCGAAAAAATGCCCGAACAGATATGGAAAATTGCAGAAGATACATTAACTATAGCAGAGTATTTATGTCAAAAGGCTACATGCAGATTCAGAGGGAGAAACTATACTGCATGGTTTGCAATAGATATTCCTATACAAAACGGTCCTTGGAAGTTTGGTAGTTTACCTGGATTGATACTTAAAGTATCTGATAATGACATGCTATACAAATTTGAATGTGTGAAAGTTGAGTTGTTCAATAAAAAATACCCTATTAAGATTCATGATTATAGAAAATTTGAAAAAACTGACCGCAAGAAATTAGACAAACTTTTCAAAAATCTATATAATGATTATTTTAATGCTGTAGGACTAATATTTACAGATACAGATAACAGTACGATGTGGAAAAAAATACCTTATAATCCTTTGGAGTTAGAATGAAAAATATATGTTATTTTATAACCCGTTTTATTTATGTACAATTCACAAATACAGTGAATTTGTTGTTAAAACTTATGCCGATTTGTTGTATAATTAGAATAAAAATATTTCTCATATTGAGTTTATGCGCTTTTCCGATTTTTTCGTTGTCGCAAACTGTAATTACTGGAAACGTGAAAAATATAAAAGGCGAATATGTTTCTGCGACAGTAACGGTGCAGTCTCAAGGCAGTGTTGCCATTTCAGGATTTACATCAACCAACGATGTCGGAAATTATTCTCTAACATATAAAGGCACAGCCGACAGTATAATAATCACTGTATCGGGCATAAACATAGGCAAACATCAAAAAACTGTTACAAACCGTTCTGCGCAGGTTGATTTTATTATAGACGAAAAACCTTTAATGATTAAGGAGGCAACAGTAGCCGCACAAAAAATACAGCAAACAGGCGACACATTAAATTATAATGTCGGTTCTTATAAAGACCAAAACGACCGCGTTATTGGCGATGTTTTGAAAAAACTGCCCGGCATAGAAGTTGATTTAAACGGAAGAATAACATATAACGGTAAAGGCATAAACAAATTTTATGTTGAAAATTTGGATTTGCTTCAAGGACGTTATGGAATAGCAACAAATAACATTCCCGCAGAACATGTTTCTACAATACAGATATTAGAAAATCATCAACCGATAAAAGCGCTTAAAGACAGAGTTTTTTCCGATAATGCCGCTATTAATTTGAAATTGAAAGATAAAGCCAAAGGAACATTAAGCATTAACGCGCTTGCAGGCGCGGGATATGAACCGATTTTGTGGCAGGCGGAATTAGTCGCCATGTATTTTGCACAAATCATGCAAAACATGAGTACATATAAAGGAAACAATTCAGGTTACGATGTGGCTGGAGAATTTAGAACTCATTATGATTACGAGAGAGTTTATATGAATCCGGGCGGTATGCTGTCAGTGCAAATGCCAAACAGTCCGCCGATTGCACTGAAACGCTATTTTGTAAACAATTCACATGCAGCAACTGTAAATCATTTATTTAAATTAGGTAATGAACAACAATTAAGCATAAACGCTTTATATTATACTGATTACATAAAGAAAAACAGTTATTCGCTTTATGAACAGTACCTGCCTGACGACAGCGTTCTTGATATAGAAGAACGTATAAATTCAACAAACAGAATACATAATGCGGAAATGGCAGTTCGCTTAAATTTAAATACAAATAACAATTATATCAATAACGCATTGAATATTAAAGGTAACTGGGACAGCGACAATGCTTTGGGAACAACACTCAGCAGATTTAACAATATTAATGAATCAATATTACAGCATTTGGACAAACCGTTTTTTTCGGCTGATTATACATTCAGTCTGATAAAAAATTTGAAAAATAATTTTTACAGCGCTTATTTTTCGGCTGGTTACGGTAATCGTCCTCATTCGCTTAATGTGAAGCCGGCAAATTATTTCAATCGTAGCGATTTGTCAGCGGCAACACAATACGCAACCTTGCGCGATTTTTCATCTGTTTTTCGAATTGCATACGGAATGAAAATTAAAAAAATCAATGCGGATTATGCCGTTTGGGGACGCGCCGATATAAAAAATTTAGATACCGAACTACAATATATTACAACGGCAAATCTCGCAGAAACAGCAGATTCATTGAAAAATAACATCTATTATAATACATATCAAACAGGAATAACCCAAAATTATTCTTATAAAACGGATGTATTTAGAGCAACTCTTAATATTCCTTTGACTTACAATATATTCGTTACCGAAGACCGTATTCCGTATAACTTCCAACGGCACGTCAAACTTGCTTTTTATCCATCGCTTACGTTAAGTTATGATTTAACAGGCAGACTCACAATTTCAACTTCGGGTAAAATTGACAAATCATTCGGCGGTATAAATTCAAGTTACACAGGTTATATAATGCAGAATTACCGCAGTTTGCTGAAAAATACTTTTGACAAATTATTTGAAACCAAAAGCGAAAGCATAAACGCTTCACTTGTTTACCGCGATGCTTTTAATTCTTTGTTTATCAATGCAAGTATGGGTTATAATCACTCAACTAAAAATTTGCTGTACGGTTATGATTATCTGGGAATATTAAGCGTGAAAACAACGATTGACAAGCCTGTCAAATCTAACGGATATAACGTAAATTTCAGTCTGAATAAGGGTTTGTCGTTTATGTCGGGAACATTAAGACTTTCGGGAGGTTATAGCAATACGAAGAGCGATATTTTAGTACAAGACGAAATATTAAACTACCGTTCTCAAATCTATAACGCAAGAGGCAGCATAAATTTTGGTTTATTTTCTTTTTTTGCAATAGACTATTCATTGGGGTGGAATATGAATAAAAGTTATGTGATTGGTAAACAGGAACGTTTCCCTGCTATACGCGGATTATCGCAAAGCCTGAAAATAGGTATGAGTTTTACCAAAACCTTTTCTGCGCACATCAACGGAGAATACAATTACAACAACTCAACAGCAGAACGCAGTACAACATTTGCAGATGCAGGCTTAAAACTGAAAACAAAGAAATGCGATTTTGAACTCGAATTGAACAATCTGTTCAATTCAAAATACTATATTTCTGCTTCTTACAGCGACATAAGCGCGTATTATTACAGATATAATCTGCGCCCGCGAAGCGTATTAATGAAAATAAGATTTAAACTATTGTAAGACAATTTCTTTGTCATTTACTTGCAAAATTGAAAGTAATCGCTTATCTTTGTAACCAGATAAAACCTTATTGTTGTCAAGCGAGATAATAATGAACGTAATAATAAAAATAGCAAAGAAACAAAAGATTATCTAAAAAAATTATCTTTGCGATTAAATTAATTATGAAAAAAAGTATTGCAATATTTATATTCATTGTAATGGTGAATAAAATTTTTGCACAAACAGAAACAGACATGCAAAAATTATCACTGCCAGATACAAGCAAATCTGTATTGAATGTAAAACCAATGTACTTTAATAATGCTAATCATAATATCATACAAAATCCTTATCCTGCAATACTTACAATAGAACATGAAGATATTTATCTATCCTCAGAAGATTTAACCAAACATGATTCTTTGGATTTGTCCAATATGCAAAAAGATAATCCCGATTTATTATTTGTGCGAAGCGCTTATTTCTCTACAAATTCAAAGTTAACAGTATCACAAAAACAAAATCCCTATTCTTTCACAGATGCAGAATGGGCAGAAAAACTTTCTTTACAAATAGCAAAAACCTATAGAGAAAAATATGGATACAGAGAAGAAAAACCATTGAAAATTCCATTTTTAAAGTTTAGAATTGGAAGCGTTACCATTGGAATAAGTTTTGTAGGTATTGTCGTCGGCTTTACATCTTGGGAAGAATACATGAAAGCAAGAGCGGAAAAACGAAAAAAAGCGTATATGTATTATGTGATTGATGATTTATAATAAATTATTTATTACGATTGTATAGTCAATATATTTGTAATGTGTATTTTACAATTATTTTTATTAGATTTAAGAATTTTTAACTAAAAAAGTTAGTTGCTAAACTAAAAATATTAGTTACTTTGCACAATAAAATTAATTATCATGAAAAAACTCACAGCAAAGGAAGAAGAAATAATGGATTTTTTTTGGAATAAAGGACCATTGTTCGTAAAAGAACTGCTAACGTTCTACGCTGAACCTCAACCCCATTTCAATACAATTTCGACAATAGTGCGAATACTCGAAAACAAAGGATTTCTGTCGCATGAAACTTTCGGCAATACTCATAGATATTTTGCAACCGTAAGCAAGGAAGAGTTTCACAGCGAAACGTTGAAAAACATTGTCAGCAAATATTTCAATAATTCGTATTTAAACATAGTATCATCGTTTGTCGAAGAAGAAAAAATTTCTCTCGATGAATTGAAAAAATTAATAGAAACAGTACAAAAATCTTAATTAAATTTTTAAAACATGGGAACGCTATTTGTTTACATAATTAAATCAGGAATTTGTCTTTCAGTGTTTTATTTGCTTTACAGGTTTTTGCTGAGCAACGAAACATTTCACAAATTCAACCGCACGGCGCTGCTTGGAATCCTGCTGATGTCAATAATACTTCCGTTGATAGAAATATCATCAACAGTGCGACAGGTTGAAATACCCGAAAATATAATGCAACTATTGCAAACGGCTGTCGTTTATCAAGATATTGCAACTGTTGAACCGTTGCAGCAAGTCGAAACGGTAAGTGTAACGTGGCTACATATTATGATGCTTGTTTATGTCTGCGGTATAATATTTTTATCCGTGCGAAATATTTATTCGGCAATCAGAATCTGTCGTTTGATACGCAAAGGAAAGCGGCAAAAGATAGAAAACGGCATTACGCTTGCCGTACACAACAAAAATGTTGCGCCGTTCAGTTGGTTCGGATATATTGTGATTTCGGAAAAAGACTATAACGAAAACGGAAATGAAATTATCGCTCACGAAAAAGCCCATATTCTGAAAAGACATTCCATAGATTTGTTACTATGCAATATTTATAACATCATAGAATGGATAAATCCTGTTTCATGGCTGTTTAAGCGCGAAATGCAAAATATTCATGAATACGAAGCCGACGAAGCAGTGATAAAAAAAGGTATCAACGCAAAACAGTATCAAATGTTGCTGATAAAAAAAGCGGCAGGAACAAAACTTTTTGCTCTTGCAAACAATTTCAATAAAAATAAACTCAAAAAACGCATAGAAATGATGTCAAAGCAAAAATCAAATCCCTGTTCGAGATTAAAATATCTGTATGTATTACCTGTGTTTGCCATTGTGGTAACAGCATTTGCAAATCCGCATGTAAAAAATGAAATGAAAAAAATTTCATCGGTAAGCATCAGCGATTTTATACCTCAAAACGAAATCGGTGAAAATACAGTTCCAAACAGCGCCGATTCGACTGTAATAATAGTCATTAATCAAACCCAAATTAATGATTATGTAAAAACAGATACGGCATATTTTACTGCAAATATGGCAGAAAACAACAATGATACAATTATCGTATTTAACGAAAACGCTGACAACAACAAATCAGATTTGGATGTCATGTTTATTGTTGATGACAAAATAGTTGACAGTATGAATTATATTTCTGAAAGCAAAATACGAAGCGTATCCGTCATCAAAAACGCAGCACAGGCAGACAATACGACAAAGAGTTTTGTATTTGTTAAAACATCGGATACTCCGAATAAATTAACAGCATACGCTTACAACGACAGCATTTTAACAACAGGATATTATTATATGTTACAAAACCAAAAGAAAACTTCCGACAGCATTTCAAATACAAACAAACACCGCATGTTGACTGATATGTACTCTTTTAATATTGATTCATTAAACATAAAGATTCCACAAATAAAGGTCAATATTGATTCTATAAACAAAAACAAAATGTTTTCCTATATAAATTTCAATGTTGATTCTATAAGTAAAACGTTTCCCAAACTATACTATTATAACACAGACTCGCTTAAAAATATAAATTGGTATTCCGATTATAACACAGATTCGCTTAAAAATTTTAATATAAATTGGTATTCAGATGATGATTTCAATCAATACGATATATTTAATCCATATCCGCTTGTAATTTTTGATGGTAAAGAACTGAAATTTGAAGATATTGCAAAAATAGGTACACAAATAGGAACAATAACGGTTTTGAAAAACGAAGAAGAAACCATTAAAAAATACGGACAAAAAGCGAAAAACGGAGTAATTATTATAGAAACAAAAAAATAACAAATCAAAAAAATAAGAATTTAATATTTCGTTATGATTACAAATAAAAAAGTCATGAAAACAAAAATTTTAATTGCAGCGCTGTTTTGCGCATGTTCTATCAACTCGGTAAAATCACAAAGCATACAGGTGATTTACGAAACACAGCCAAAAATTCAACTCAATACAAACGGCTTGGATAAAAGCATTGTTGAACAGATAATGAAAAGTTCCAGAATAAAAACAATGCTTTGCTGTAAAGATGGCGAAAGTACTTATAAAACACTGAAAAACGAAGACTCTTCGAGCGGCGTTAATATTATATCTCCTGAAAATATTACATACAAAAATTATAATACAAACAAAGAAATATCATTCAGAGATTTTTTAGGCAAAGAATTTTTGATAGAATCAGAACTTGCAACAGATGAATGGACAATTATTGATTCAACAAAAGATATATGCGGTTATACATGCACAAAAGCAATATCAAAAAATAAGGAAAAAGAAACAGCAGTGTGGTTTTGTCCGCATTTGCCGATAAATGACGGACCTGTTTATACAGGACTGAACGGACTTGTGCTTGAAACTGTATCCGAAAATGTTACAATTACAGCAGTGGAAATTTCTACAGATGCCGACTGTGATATTATAATCCCTTCAAAAGGTAAAAAAATACATAAAGCAGAATTTGACAAAATGGTTGAAAAACGCACGAAAGCGCTACAACAGGAAGCAGAAACTTCGGGCAGCGGCATATCTATAAAGATAATCAGATAAGACAAAAATATGAAAAAAAAATTGTTTTTTGCAGTATTTTTTATTTACTGCGTGGGCGGTTTTGCTCAAACCAACACCGTAAAAGGACGTATAATCGATGAAAAAAACGAACCTGCAAGTTCGGCAACAATTTTATTGCTGGCGGCAAAAGATTCGTCAGTTGTGAAATACGCTACAAGCGACAACAGCGGACATTATGTATTATCACAAATACCAAACGGACAGTACTGGGTTGAAGTGCGTTATGTCGGATATTCTATGCAACGAACAAAAGTCGGCGTTTTCGGTAATAACAACCTCGATG
Source organism: Prevotellaceae bacterium (assembly GCA_031255755.1). Classification (GTDB taxonomy): domain Bacteria; phylum Bacteroidota; class Bacteroidia; order Bacteroidales; family UBA932; genus JAIRKV01. The sequence goes on from JAIRRX010000030.1 coordinate 19,240, forward strand.
TACATTTCAAACTTGAAGCAGAAATTACAACTCTTGAAGCGTCAAAAGTTACTACTAATTATCGCGGAGTGGAATTTAGCGGCGACACAGTCCGTTACAATCCTCTTGCTTACACTGATGGTTCGGAAGTTACGCTCGGTGAAATGATGAACAAACTTCCGGGTATTAATGTCAGCGAATCGGGAAAAGTAACTGCGCAAGGCAAAGATGTAGATGCAATACTGATTGAAGGCAGAGATTTATTTTCAGGCAACACGCAGACGCCTTTGCAGAACCTGCCGGCAAATATTGCCGAAAAAGTCGAAGTTGTAAACAATTACAGCGAATATGATATTATCAAAGGTTTTCAATCGTATGAAAAAACTGCAATAAACGTAAAGGTAAATAAAAGTTTCTGGGAAAAAATCAGCGGAAATATCAGCCTTGCAGGCGGCGTGCAGGATAAGTTTTATACAAAAAACAATCTAATACGGTTGATGCCGAAATTTATGGCATCGGTAACTTTGTCCGGAAACAATCTCGGTGAAAAACTTTTGGAATTTGACGATTATCTTAAAATGAGAGGCGGACTGAATGAATTTGCAACAGGCTCAAACTCTTTTACATTTACTTTTGACGAAACTGACATGGAACTTATAGAATCGGCAGGCGCTAATACGTACAGCAAAACCAACAGCCTTGCAATGGCAAACATATCGGCTCAACCAACTGAAAAAATTAAACTTACCGCTTACGGACTTTTCAATATGTCAAAATCAAAAGACGAAGACGAAAGCAGATATACATATTTCAATCCTAATGGAGACGAACACTATGTAAGGTCAACAAAAAGCGTAAAACGAAATAAAATCGGCAGCGGATTTTTGAAACTGTCATACAGCCCGACAAAAACATCAAATTACATCTATCAGGGAATATTTACGGATGCGCTTGCAAAATCAGCATACGACATTGATAATATCAGTTTGTTTACAGCCTCGCAAAGAAGAAGAACATCGCTGAAAACAACTCACAATTTCACCGCTATGAAAAAGATAAAGGAAAATGTTTTTACGGCAAATGCCAACTTTGTTTACAGCGATATTCCAAACGAATACGCATTTCAAACCGACTCGCTTTTGTTGCCGCTGAATGTTGCCGCTTATAATGATTTGTTTCATATCTTACAACATACAAATACAAACAGGAAAACGGCAAGCGTAGATTTGTCGTATCTTCATAAATTAAGTTCATCGTATTTTATAAAAATAGCGCTCGGAGCAAATTATATCCGCGATAACTTCATGTCTTCAATTTATGAAAATCGCCCGAACAGCGACAAAGAACCAATTGACAACAACAATTTTGCAATAGACTCGTATCGTGGATATTTCAATCAGACATTAAACGCAAATATCACAAAAAACAAAGGCTTATTCGGATTTAAAGCAGGCGTAACAGTTCGCAATATGATTTTTTCTCATAATTTAACAAGAGCATTGGATGACAAAAATAAAATCATTGCAGAGCCGGAACTCGAAGTTTCAATAACGCCAAAATCGTCAAGACGTTTTTCTGTTTCGTACAGAAAAAGGACAGCAGCAACATCAATTACAAACCTGATTTCAGACATGTATATCAACGGTTTCGATTCATATTCAAACGGCAGCAGTTTTACAAAACTTTTTACAAACAGTCATTTAATTTCAACAACATTCTCGGATTTCAATCAATTTTATAATACAAGCTTTTTCATTAACGGAGGCTATGAAAAAACCAAAATAACGCCGTCAAAAGACTATTACCGTACAGGTTCGCTAAATGAAATACTCACGGTTGCAACGTCCGGCAGATACAGTCTTCATGGAACATCCATGTTTACAAAAAAATTTCTGTTTGCACCGGTTTCTTCAAGTGTAAGTGTAAATTATAATCAAAACGGATATTCGTATTTCACAGCAGGCAGTGAAATAAAAATCAAAACATACTCTGCATCGGTCAATTTTGGCGTTTCGAGCAATTATAAGGAAGGATTTAATTTTGATGTGCGTGTTGATTTTTTGCGAAATTATTACAAAACGATAATAGCAAACAAACAGGACGTACAGCGTTATTCGGGAAAGATTTCATTCCGAAGAAACAATTTTTACATATCAACTTCTCTTGATTACGAACACAATAACGCACGTGAAATAATGCAACATTTTTATTATTGGAACACTGATATTCGTTACTCGTTTGCCAATAAAAAATATGAACTGCAACTGCTCGGCAACGACATGCTTCATACATCCGACAAACGCTGGCGCAAAATTGCATACACAGACAACGCAATGATAGAAAGTTTTATGCGCCGTATTCCGGGAAGTATAATTCTGAAATTTAATATAAAAATTCAATAAACAAGATTCTAACCGTGATAAAAAAACTATTATTCACAACATTAGACTTTTCGGAATAGCATTTATAATATAGCGTCATTGCGAGGCGGAACGCCGAAGCAACCGAAGCGCAGCGGAGTTCGGCGTTAGCCAATCCAGAAAAGAAGTGAGCGCATGGATTGCTTCGGCGTTCCGCCTCGCAATGACGTACTTTCCAGATGTTTCTTTTATTTTTATTGTTTTATAAAAACAGATCAATTATAATTTAAAAGTGTGAAATTTTAAGCAAAATGATTCGAAACATAGGACAAATG
>JAIRRX010000069.1 GCA_031255755.1 Prevotellaceae bacterium
TTCGTCATTCGCTACGCTCATTCCTCGCAATGACGTACGATTGATTACTGCTTCACCCTTGCGGGTTCGCAATGACGGTTTGTTTCGGTTGCTTCGCTGATAATGATAGTTAACCGCCTGCCGTTTTTTACCGGAATACCTTTGGAAAATTCATCTCTGCAACTTAAACGGCTGCAAAAATATCATAATATTATTACATTTTTCTGCCTTCAAAATCTTCGATGCATTTTTTCCATTCTTCGGGAACAGGAAATGATGTACCGGTTTTTACATCCACAGTTGAAAAGACGCAATGTGATTTAACTTTTATATTTCCTTTGTCATCCACTATCTGCTGATTCATTGCGATACTGCGATTGCCTATTTTCACAACCTGCGACACGGCAAATATCGTATCATCAATCAGCGTGGGAATCAAAAAATCATTATCAATATGGACAATAACAACAGTTTTTTCGTGCCATGCTATAAATTTGCCTATTGTATGTTTCAAATAATCAAGCCTTGCGACATCAAAATATTGAGAATATATTGAATTATTCACATGTCCGAGCCTGTCTATATCGCTGAAACGAATTTGCAGTTTGATTTTATGCATGTTTGTAAACTATTTTCTGAGAACTTCTATTTCATTTTTAAATCCCAACCTTATTATAGCCGATGGTTTTTTTGTAGGAGTTTCTTCATATTCTCTGTTCACAATAAAATCGACATTATTGATAACATCAGGCGATATTTCATCAAAACTCATTGGCGGGTTGATTCCCGTAATATTTGCAGATGTTGAAACTATCGGGCAATCGAATACCGATATAAGTTTTCTGCAAAATTCATGATTTACAATTCGGACTGCTATTGTTCCATCTTCGGCAATCAGATTTTCTGCAAGATTTTTCGCTCGCGGATAGATTATTGTAACAGGCATTTCGCTTAATTCAATAAAGTCGTGAGCAATTTTTGGTATTCGTTTTACATGCCGCGCAATTCTTTCGACGGTATCAACAAGTATAATCATTGATTTGTTGTTGCAGCGATGTTTCAATTTGTATATTTTTTCAACTGCTTCTGCATTTGTTGCGTCGCAGCCAATTCCCCAAACGGTATCTGTTGGATAAAGAATTATTTTTCCGTTTTTAAGGGCTTTAACCGTTCTGTTAATTTCTATTTTCATTGTTAATCTTTAATTTTACAATAACCGGATAATGGTCGGAATATTTTATTTTTTTTTCTACTTTATATTCTACGGCAGCAATGCTTTTGTCAATAAATATGTAATCTATTCGTAAAAACGAAAACAGTTTTTTGTATGTATTTGATATTCCGCTGCCTGCTTCTATAAATGTATCGTTCATTTTACCTTTGATTTTGTGATATGAATATGACATCGGCGTATCGTTGAAATCGCCGCAAACTATTGTCGGATATGCCGATTTTGATATTTCGGCGGCTATCAGTTCAACCTGTTTTGAACGTTTGATAAAAGCGTTTCGTAAATTTACGACTATACGTTTCAGTTCGTTTGTATAGTTTACATTTCTGGATACTAATCGCTGTTGAGTTCCGTCAGGATTGAAATTTGTTGATTGCAAATGACAGGAATACGTTCGCACGATTTTTCCGTTTATATTTATATCGGCAAAAATGAGGCATGTGCCTGCAAAGTTGAGTTTTTGCTGATTTTCAAAAGGATATTTGCTAAAAATTTTTTGACCGCCGTGGTCGCAGGCATATTTATATTTTTGATTTAATTTTTGCAACACTTTGTATTTGTGCTGTATTTTCCTGTCGGATGAATATTCCTGCAAGCAGATTATATCGGCATCTTCATTAATTAAAAAATCAACAATTTCGTTGTATGTTGCTTTATAATTATCAATATTTCTAAACTCGTGAATATTGTAATTTATTATTTTCACAAAATTTTCATCAGCGGCTTTACTTCCCGAAAATTGAAAAAACCTGCCGACAAACAGAAAAGATATTAAAAGCATTGCAAAATTGCAATATGCGATTTTACTTTTCACAATTCTCAATATTATGACAAAAAATATGTTTATAATGAAAATGACAGGAAAAAACAATCCGAATAATTGAAAAATCCAATATCGCACAGGGCTTATATAACATGCCATTATTGACATTAACAGCGCAACGATATTCAGAATTGCAGTTATTTTCAATATAAAAATAAATATTTTTACAATATTCTTCATTCGGACAGTCTTATAAATTCATCAGTAAAAGATATTTCGTTTTTTGCTCCAAATTTTTATTAATATAAAGCCGAAAATCATTCCTCCCAAATGTGCAGTATGAGCAATTCCGCCGCCTACGGGATTATTTATTGCCAAAAACAATTCTATGGCTCCGTAAATCATGACAAAATATTTTGCTTTTAATGCTATCGGCGGAAACAGTAATTGCAAAACCGTATTCGGAAACAACATTCCGAAGCCGAGCAGAACACCGAAAACTGCTCCCGATGCGCCAACAACAGGAGCCATAATCGAATACCATTTTTGGATATAAAAATCTTGATGAGATAATTCTTTACCGTCTAAAAGATATGATTTCATGGCATCAATCAGCGCCGGGTCAATATGCGACTGAACAGAACTCATTTGAAAATAATTTACAAGCGTGTAAATTACTGCCGCTCCAATTCCCGTAACAAAATAATATATGAAAAATCGCTGCGAACCCCAAACTTTTTCAAGTATTTTGCCGAACATCCACAAGGCATACATGTTGAATAGCAAGTGAAAAATTCCGCCGTGCATAAACATGTGCGTAACAAACTGGTAAGGTTTGAACAGCGGCGATGATGGATAAAAAAGAGCAAAATTGTAAAGATTAAACGCACCGTCTGCTATAAGCATCAATACGTTTACGATTATTATGTTTGTTACGACAGGCGTTGATTTGTCAAAAATTGTATTTGTTGTATAACTCATTTTATTATTTTAAAAGTCGTGTTTTAATTTCGTCAAATGTTATTACCATCAATGTCGGTTTGCCTTCGGGACAAATATTAGGATTGCCGCACGCCAGCAATTTTCCAACCATGCTGTTCATTTCTTCGGCGTTTAGCGTTTTGTTGCCTGTTGCCGAAATTTTTGCCAATGCCAGCGCCAGACGTTCTTTACTCTTTTTTTCAAAGCAAACTGGTTCTTCTTTCAAATCATCTATCAGTGAACGAACGATGCTTTCCGCATCAACATTTTCAATGTTTGTCGGCAATCCATGAACTACTATCGTATTTTTCCCAAAAATTCTTATATCAAAACCCAATTTATACAAATTGTCAATATGTTCCGAAATTATAATAAAATCCATTGCACTCAATTCAATCGTACTTGGAAAAACTTTTTGCTGCGTATAATCGTTTGCCGATTCAAATTCGTTCAAATACTGTTCAAATAAAATTCTTCGATGTGCGCGTTTCTGGTCTATTATCATCAATCCCGATTTGGAATTTGTTCCGATATACTGATCTTTGATTTGAATAAATTTTGCCGTCAGCGATTGCGGTAACGGAAACAGTTTGGGAATGTCTCCGTCATTTTTTTCAATTTCGGGAATATCATTTTCCTCATAAAGTTTTTGCCAGTTTTTGTCAATTTTTTCCGCTTTGAATACGCTGTTTCTATTTTCATCTTCAAAAGGATTGAACGTTTCGTCAACTGTAAGTTTTGGAGTTACTATTTTTGTATTCGTCGTCAATACAGGAATATCAATACGGTTTTCGATATTGAAATCAATTTGCGGAGCAAGCGCAAATTTTCCCAGCGCTTCGCGTATGGCAGCATTAAGTATTTGCCATATTGTTTGTTCTTCGCTGAATTTTATTTCAACTTTTGTAGGATGAATATTTACATCAAGATTTTCGGGTTCTACTGTCAAATACAGAAAAAATGCAGGATAAGTTCCCGACGGAATTAACTGTTCATAAGCATTGAAAACCGCTTTTTGAAAATATGCGCTTTTGAAAAATCTGTTGTTTGCAAAGAAAAACTGTTCTCCTATCGTTTTTCGCGTCTGTTCGGGTTTGCTTATGTAGCCGTCTATTTTCACAATACTTGTATCAACCTGCACAGACAAAAGATTATTACCTGTATTTTTTCCGAAAATTCCTGCAACACGTTGTCGAATATTACCTTTGGGTAAGTTATATATTACCGTTCCGTTTGATGTAAGTGAGAACTCAATATTAGGATTACACAATGCAACACGCTGAAATTCATTTATAATATGTTTCAGTTCGGCATTATCCGATTTCAGAAATTTGCGCCGTGCGGGAACATTAAAGAACAAATTTCGTATTGAAAATGATGAACCGGCAGGACAACTTATTGTTTCCTGACTTACAAGCGCAGATGCATTTATCATGATTTGAGTTCCCGTTTCATCTTCCTGCCGACGTGTCTTAAGTTCAACTTCTGCAATGGATGCGATTGATGCCAGCGCTTCGCCGCGAAAACCGAAAGTATATAATTTTAACAAATCGTCAGCCGAAGATATTTTTGATGTTGCGTGTCGTTCAAATGACAGTCGAGCATCCGTATCGCTCATTCCCGAGCCGTTGTCTATTACCTGAATTAAAGTTCGTCCGGCATCTTTCACAATTACGTTTACAGATGTGCTGCCCGCATCAACGGAATTTTCAATCAATTCTTTTATAACCGAAGCAGGACGTTGAATTACTTCGCCTGCCGCTATTTGATTTGCTACGCTATCCGGTAAAACTTTTATCATTATTCGTTGGTGTTTTCTGTTATTTCTGCGTCATCGTCAACAATTACTATTTGAGTATTAGGATCCCAGTCGTATTTTTCCGTATTTTCGGTTTTCCTATTTTTATTATAATTTTCGGGATTTATGAGATATGAAAAATTACGTATTGAAACCAAAACGGCTATTACAAAAGTTAAAATTGCCGCATAAACAAAAAGACGTTTATTCGAGAATTTCGCTTCGATGCGTTTCTGGTTTATAGCGCGAGTCTTTCTGAAATTTATGTTTTCACGTTTAAAGACATAGCCTTCATCGTTATTTTGCTTTGCGCTTTCTTCGACTTTACGAATACGCTCGTCCAATTCTTCTTTGTCGGCATCGTAATATCTTGGTTTATAGTCGAAAGTACGATGCTTCGGCATTTTGAAAAAAGTTATTTTCATATTGTTCTTTCAAATTATTGTTCGATTAATCTACAAAGATATAGAAAATTTGAATAATATTTACAAAAAATATAATTTGTATAATGAATTTTTAGATAGCGGATTTAAAAGCACGTTGATGTAATAAATTGATAATAAAGATAAAAATATATGTTTCTATACATGCAAATTAAAATTATATTTCATTGTTATGAATGATTGCCAAAACTCAAAAGTAAGGAAAAACGGCAATAAATTATCCAAAAAGTAAAATTATCTTTGTAAAATGTGATGACATATCGGCAACCACACTTTGATTTGACTTTTTATATCAATTTCGGATGTTCATAACTTTCTTTTGAAAATAATTTATAAATGCTGC
>JAIRRX010000123.1 GCA_031255755.1 Prevotellaceae bacterium
ATAAACTATTTTTCAAAGAAATCTAACGGTTACACCATCAAATTCACACTCAAAAAATATTAACAAAAACTGTAATAAACGCTGTATTTATAATATCGGCAAACATCACACCGACTAAAGGAACTATCAAAAATGCCTTATGCGATGGGCGATAACGTTGAGTCAATGCCTCCATGTTTGCCATTGCATTTGGAGTTGCTCCCATGCCAAAGCCGCAAACGCCAGCCGTGATTACTGCCGAATCATAATCTTTTTTCAGAAAACGAAAAACAACGAAATATGCAAATATTATCATAAACGATGTTTGTGAAAGCAGCATAATTAACATCGGTACTGCAAGTTCTGCGAGTTCCCAAAGTTTAAGCGACATTAATGCCATAGCCAAAAATATTGACAAACATGCCTGTCCGATAACATCAATTTCAACAAAATTAATTTTGAATTTGCCCGAAAAATCGGCAATATTGCGCAATAAAGCAGCAATAACCAAAGCGCCAACATAAGGAGGAAACAGCAATCCCATACTTTCAAGAAATATTGACAATACCGAACCTATTCCCATTGCCAGCGCTATTTGATAAATACCGTGAATTATATCATCTTTCGACAGATGTTTATCGGATTTTTCGGCTTCAATAATAATTTTTTCATCTTCGGAAACAGCCTGTTTTTCTATCAGTTTCTTTCGTTCAATCAACCGTCTGCCAATAGGACCGCCGATAAGGCTTCCTGCAACAAGTCCAAAAGTTGCTGATGCTATGGCGACTTCGGATGCTCCGATAATTCCTGTTTTTTCAATAATAGGCGCCCATGCAATAGATGTTCCGTGACCGCCAACCATTGAAATCGAGCCGGTACAAAGCGCCAATAACGGTTTCATGTCAAATAAGGGAGCAATCGAAAACGCTATGACATTCTGCATAAGTATCAAAACGGATACCAAAATTACCAACACAAACAAATCTCTGCTGCCTCGCTTAATTGACTTGAATGATGCACAATATCCGACAGCAGTAAAAAATGCAAGCATAAAAATTTTTTGCAGCAAAATATCAATAACAAATATGTACATGCCTGTGCAGTATCCGATTAATGATATTATCGAAAAAATGAGACCGCCTACCACAGGAGCAGGAATACAAAAACGATAAAGAAATTTAATTTTACGTTTGCAAAAAACGCCTAAATATAAAACCACAACAGCCAGAGCAACAGCCTCAATAGTATTTATTTTTATTTCCATTATTATACTTTTGGTTTAAGATGATTTGTAAAGGTAATATAAATTTTTATTTCTCCAATTATTTATACTATGCAACTGATAGTAAACTTTTACATGATACGCACATAAACCGTGTATCGATAGCCGAAACAACATTAAAAATAGTTAATAAAATGATTCATAAACGAAGTAATGTTTATAAAATATTACCTTTGTGCAAATAATTTTAAATTTTGAGAAAGTATTTTTTATCCATATTGTTAACCGCAACATATTTTTCGGCTTCGGCGCAATTAACCGACGGTAATATGAATCTGTTGCATTACGAATATGCAAGTCCGTTACGTTTTGGTTTTTCGCTTGGTGTAAACATTTTTGATTTTACAACAACCAACACACTGAATAACGTTGTAGTAAACGGTGTCAACCGAACAGTCAGAGCAGATGTAACAGCAATGCACACGGGATTTGATATTAACGCAATTATTGACTATCGTATAAAACGACAGTGGAATTTACGCGCTTTGCCCGGCATTTCGTTTGGTTCACGCAATCTTGAATTTTACGATGATAATACAAACGAGTTGCTGCACACAATGAAAATAGGTTCAAACTATATAGAATTGCCTGTGCATTTGAAATTTAGCGTCAAGCGCAACTCGAATTTTCGTCCTTATGTTTTTGCAGGAGTAAACGGACGCTATAATTTAAGCGCAGGCAGCGACGAAAAAGATGGCGTATTTTTCGGACTGAAACATACCGAAGTTTTTGGCGAATTTGGATTCGGATTTGAATTTTATTTGACATATTTTAAATTTTCAATTGAAGCTAAATTTTCAACAGGAGCGAGTAATGTATTGGCAAAAAAGCCTGTTGAAGGTTATGAAGCATTTTACAATGCTATCGACAAATTGTACTCAAATCTGTTTATGATAAAATTTCATTTCGAGTAATTAGTAATTCCTTAAAAAAGAAAAGACTAATAAAAACCTGAATTGTTTCCGCTGCGCTCGCAAAGACGTTCTATTATTATGCGTCCATTATGCCGTACAAAAAACTAACCGAAATCACATTATTTATGGGACTGTAAATAATTTTGTGTAAATAGATTACAGATCTTTCATTTTAATTTTGTTCAAATATAATCATAAATTGGTTAATTACAGTTCCCCAGTTTCTGATAGGGAGCGTCCATTTCTTTTCTACATTTCCATCAGCAAGAAATACAGACTTTAACCCGTTGGCGGAATTAAAATTTTTAGAAAATAATAACACAAAAAGTTGTACATCAATTAAATAAGTATTATATTTGTAGCGTTATAATAAAAACAAACAATTATAAAAGAGATG
>JAIRRX010000019.1 GCA_031255755.1 Prevotellaceae bacterium
TTATCACTGCTTCTACTTCTACACTTATGCCAAATGAACGAGGAAATAATTGATATTGAAGTTCTCTTGCCATATTCTACAATGTTTTCGTTACAATGTTTAATGCTTTATCGGCATGTTCGTCGTCTTTTACAACGCTATATACTTGGTCGGCAAGCCAAAGTTTGAGTAGTTCTTCGTATTCGGCTTGTAAAAGTTCGGCGATTACAGGTATATATTCTTTTCTCGCTCGGCATCCCCCCCTTTTTTCTATTTTGCAATAAGAAGCGGTATCAATATCCATCGCGGCAGCCAATTTTCGTTGTGGAATTTGGCGGTCTTCGCGTAACTGTTTTATTCTTTCTGTAAACATCATAAGTTTGAGTTTTTATATCTTGACATTTTTCAGCAAATATACAACTTTTTTCTGAGATAATACTATTGATTTACCGAAAGCTATCAACAAAGAAAAAGACAGCATTTCAACTGTCTTTTTTCAAATAATAGCCGTGTGCCTGTTTTGTCATTAAATTGCTGCTTACAAACTTTGTGAGCCATTTGTTGGCGGTGCTTTCGGGGATTTGCAGTTGCATGGCAACGGCAATGTAAGTTTGCTTGTCGAACTGTTTGGGCGTTCCCGAAAGGCAGGGTTTTTCGAATTCAACATATTCGAGGTCGTTATCGAAATTTTTAAAAATTATAAATTCAGTTTTTGTTTTAATAATTTATAACCTGTTGAACTTATCCTTATTTGATATCCGTTTTTTAATGTAAGCAGCTGATTTTGTTTTTTATAAAGTTCAATACGCGAAATTGATTCGAGATTAACTATGTAAGAACGATGTATTCTGATAAAATGCAGAGGTAAACTGTTTTCAAAATATTTCATCGTCTGTTCTTTTAAATATTTTCCGCTGTCGGTGAAAATATGAACATAATCGCCAAATGCTTGTAAATAAATTATATCCGATACAGGTACGACATGTATTTTTTGTCCTGATTTTACGGCAATATGTTCTAATATTTCAATATTTGTTGTTGACCGTGTGTGTTTATTTTGCATGATATTTGCCTGTTTGTTGATATTATTTACATTGTTTTCGATTGATTTTGAACTAATTATTTTGTTTCTCAAAAATAAAATCAAAATCATATAACACATAAATCCAGTTAGCATGTAAACAGGTAATATTTTGACAAGTTTCATGGTAAATTCTTTACCTGTAAGCAAATAATCAAACAAATATCCCAAACACAACCAAATTGAGACAAAAATAATAAACAGAAATCCATAAGATACAAATTGCTTTATTGAAGGCATTTTTTCATAATTTGCATATCTTACAGCCTTACCAACCAAAATACCAACAGGAATAAACAACGCCGAACGTATAAAAATATCAACAGTCAGCAACTCGAATTGAAGTCCTGTAACAGAATATATGGACAGTATCTGCAAGATTATAAACACTATCCATATAACAAAATACATCAGCAAATTATTTTTTTCAACAACAGCCATCTTGTATTTAACTTCTTATTTCGCCGCCTGCAAATGCAAATCCGCCGGTTATAATCAATTTACGTGAATAATCTATCTCACTGCTTATGTTTCGGTTATCGGAAAATCCGCTTGCAAAACTGCTTACATGCAATTCGATATTCCAGTTGTCGGGAATAAACAAAGTTGCAGAACCAAACACCGAATTAACTTCCAATTCGGTATCGCCTTCGGGAAGAGTTGTTTTACGTAAATCCAATATTATACTTCCGAAAACAGAATTCATCTCACCGCCTTTAAAAACAGGGTCAAGTATAATTTCTTCGAGCGAACCGAATATTGCGTTTTTATCAAAATTACAGTTGCAATTATCACAACCGCAATTACATTTTTTTCTTTTATGTTTATATCCGTGAATTGAACTGTCAATAAAAATTTTGCAATGACCGGTTCTCTTAGATTTTGGTAAGAACAATCTTACAATAACCCATATTCCAAAGATTATCAGTAATGCAGGCCAGTATGTTGCGGTAAAATTATCACCAAGCCATCCGAAAGTATCGGGATATACATCAACCAGTTTTGGCACGAGAAAAAACAATCCTAAAATAAATACTACAGCGCCAAAGAAAAAATGCCTGTACAAAAACAGCAAAATTGCACAAACAATACATAACATTTGAAATGAAAAAATTATACTTTGCATACTTTTTTCAAAAAAACCGAAATTGGACAGCAACAACAACATTCCCAACAATATCAGGATAATTCCAAATATGTACTGTCCGCGAGGGATACGTCCGTTTTTATTTTCTTCCATAATTTTTGTTTTATAAAATTTTATGCAAATATATCATGCTATCTGCCTTTTTCAAACATAAAATCGATGAATTGAATATTTTTCACGATGAATATCAACTAAAAGCAGTTTTATTTATGCAAAACATTATTTATTTATTGCATTTGTTTTAACTGCTCTTATCATGTGATGTTTTCCTGCGGCTCCCTGCAAACGTGTTACCGTAAAACCGGCGCTGCGCAAATTTCGTTTTACTTCGCCTTTTGCCGAATAGGTAACAAGTATTCCGCCGGTATTCAACATTGAAAACATTTTTTTAAACACTGTTTCAGTCCATAATTCGGCTTGCTTATCAGGTGAAAAAGCATCGAAATATATTATGTCAAATAATTTATTGTCTGTATATTTACTTAAATTGATATTTATTTTTTTGAAATGAAAGTTTTTGCTTAATTCAATATTATTATTCCATTCACAAGTATGTAAAGGTATAAAATATATATCTGAATTTATATTTAATATTTCAGCATAATTGAGTTTCAAAAATATGTTTTCGTTGACAGGATATAATTCCAATGTTGTATAATCGACAATTTTATCGCATTTTTCCGCTTCACGAAAAGTAAGCATCGCATTCAACCCCGTGCCAAAACCTGCTTCCAATATGTTTAATTTAGTTTTATTAATGTAATGAAATCCGTTTTTTATAAACACATGCAATGATTCCTGCACGGCTCCGTTTATGGAATGATAATGTTCGTTGATGTCGGCAAATTTCAGCGTATGTGAACCATCCAGTGTTTCCACGATATGAATGTTATCGTATTTCATTTCTACAATTCGACAAATTAATTTTTGCAATAAAATAATATTCACTGCAAAAGTATCAAAATAATTGGTTTTATTGTTATTTTGTATATAAATTTTCTAAAAAAACAAACATAGATTGTTATGTTTTATTGCGTTACGTCATGCTTCGATATGTATATGAATTTACACGAAATAACAAGAATATTTTTACATTACAGCACAAATGTAAAGCCGCGAAATTATCATATTAATTTTTATTTGATGATTGTCTTTCTATAAATTTAAATTGTGAAGATGAATTGTTTAAAAGTAGAAACCGCCCAATCTTTGGAGTATTGGACGGCTTCAACCAACCTAAAAACTTAACCTATGAAAACTACATTTTCATCTGAAAATGCATTGTCATCACCTGACGGTACAAAAGTACTGCATTTTATAGTTAATGAAACACAACAAAAGTTAAATATTTTAAATATTCATCAGAATTTTGTTAAGTGTTTTTAATTCATAAAGATTAATTTATCATCAAAACATTCAACTGTAATTTTACTGTCGTTTTTTATCTCTCCGCTGAGTATCTTTTTCGACAATTCATTTACAAGTTCGCGCTGTAATAACCGTTTTACAGGACGCGCTCCGAACACAGGGTCATAAGCCTTTTCCGAAATATAATCAACTGAATGTTTGCTTACTTCCAGTTTTATATTATTTGTTGCAAGACGTTTTTGTATTTCCTTTATCTGCAATTTTACTATTTGTCTAACATCATTCTTGCTAAGAGGTGAAAACATTATAATTTCATCAATGCGATTAATAAATTCGGGACGAATTGTTTCTTTCAACAAATCTACAACTTGTTTACGTGTTTTTTCTACTATTTCATCTCTATTTTTAGAATTGATTTCCGTAAAGTTTTCACGAATAATATGAGATCCTGCATTGGATGTCATTATTATTACGGTATTTTTGAAATTTACAGTACGTCCTTTATTATCAGTCAAACGCCCATCATCGAGCAGTTGCAGCAAAGTATTAAAAACATCGGGATGCGCTTTTTCTATTTCATCGAGCAATACAACCGAATAAGGTTTTCTGCGCACTGCTTCCGTAAGTTGTCCGCCTTCGTCATATCCCACATATCCGGGAGGAGCTCCTACCAAACGCGAAATAGAATGTCGTTCCTGATATTCGCTCATATCTATACGTGTAATCATGTTTTCATCGTTAAACAAGAATTCAGCCAAAGCCTTTGCCAATTCTGTTTTTCCTACGCCTGTTGTTCCCAAAAACAGAAATGAACCTATAGGTCGTTTTTCATCCTGCAAGCCTGCTCTGCTTCGGCGAATAGCATCCGAAACGGCTTGTATTGCCTCATCCTGACCAATCAAACGTTCGTGCAGTTTTGTTTCCATCGAAAGCAATTTTTCCGTTTCGCTTTGCAACATTCTGTTAACAGGAATTCCAGTCCATTTTTGTACAACTTCGGCAATATCGGAAGCCGTAACTTCTTCGTTTATAAGCGATGAATCTTTTTGCAGTTCCTGTTTTTGCTCAATCAGTTTCTTATTTTCTTCTTCCGCATCACGTATTTTACCATAACGTATTTCGGCTACTTTTCCATAATCTCCGCTACGTTCGGCATTTTCTGCTTGCAGTTTCAAATCTTCGACAAGTTGTCTGTTTTTTTGTATTTTATCTATAATATTTTTTTCTTCTTCCCATTTGGCTCGCAATACATTTCGTTTTTCATTTATTTCGCTTATATGTTTTGAAATAATATCTGTTTTTTGTTCATCGTTTTCACGTTTAATTGCTTCGCGCTCAATTTCCAATTGACGTAAACGACGATCCAGTTCGTCAATATCTTCGGGTACGGAATTTATTTCAAGACGTAATTTTGCTGCTGCTTCATCAATCAAATCAATAGCCTTATCAGGTAAAAATCTTGATGTGATATAGCGATTCGACAATTCAACTGCTGCTATGATTGCATCATCTTTTATTTTTACTTTGTGATGATTTTCATAGCGTTCTTTCAATCCGCGTAAAATTGATACTGCATCGGTAACAGATGGCTCGTCAACCGTTACTGTTTGAAATCGCCGTTCAAGCGCTTTATCTTTTTCAAAATATTTTTGATATTCATCCAAAGTCGTTGCACCGACAGCACGTAAATCACCTCGCGCCAAAGCAGGTTTCAGTATATTTGCTGCATCCATTGCTCCTTCGCTTTTTCCCGCTCCAACCAAAGTATGGATTTCATCAATAAAAAGAATAATACTTCCATCAGAATCAATAACTTCCTTGATTACCGATTTCAAACGTTCTTCAAATTCGCCTTTGTATTTTGCACCTGCAACAAGCGCTCCCATGTCAAGTGAAAATATTTGTCTGTTTTTAAGATTTTCTGCAACATCTCCGTTTACTATTCGACGTGCAATTCCTTCTGCAATGGCGGTTTTACCAACGCCCGGCTCGCCAACAAGTATAGGATTGTTTTTTGTGCGCCGCGAAAGTATTTGCAATACACGGCGAATTTCTTCGTCTCGTCCGATAACAGGGTCAAGTTTGCCGGCACGCGCGCGTTCATTAAGATTTATAGCATAACGATTCAACGAATCATAAGTTTCTTCGGCTGTTTCGCTGTCAACTTTAGAACCTTTGCGAATGTCCGCAATTGCTTTTTGTAATTCCTTAATTCCAAGTCCTGCATTTTTTAATAATTGAGAAACATTATCGTCAATATCCAATAAACCAAGCAAAAGATGTTCGACCGAAACAAATCTGTCGCCCATTTTGGATGCAAATTCCGAAGATTTTGTTATTACCTGATTAGCGCCTCGACTCAAATACTGTTCGCCGCCAGAAACTTTTGCAAATCGACTGATAATATCCGTAAGATTTTTATTAACAAGTTCAATGTTTATTCCTACTTTCTTTAATAAATAAACGCCAATGCTGTCATTTTCGTTGATTATTGCCTGCAACAAATGTGCGGTTTCTACGCATTGATTACCGCTTGTACGTGCAATATCCAAAGCATTTTGAACTGTTTCCTGTGATTTTATTGTAAAATTGTTAGTCATAACGTATTTATTCTGTTTAAAAAATCAAATATTTTTTATTTACAGTTTTATTATCAACAAAATCTTTGCCAATTATATTTCCATGACAAATTGTCGCTAAATAATTTATTTACAGGTAATTTTGGCAAAATATGATAAATTAAATGACAGAAAGTCGGAAAAGATTTATCAATATCTGATTTTAATAATCGGCTGTAATTATATATTCAAAAATAATTACGTTTTCTGACGATTTTTTGTTATTTTTCCTTTTATAAACAGCAGTTTGTTTTTAGATTTCTTTTCTAAGTCTGGCAACGGGAATATTAAGCTGTTCGCGATATTTTGCAACTGTGCGGCGAGCAATATTATAACCTTTTTCTTTCAGTATTTTTACTAATTCTATATCAACCAGCGGATTTGATTTATCTTCATCGTCAATACAATTTTGCAATATTGCTTTTATTTCGCGACTTGACACATCTTCGCCATCTTTGGTAAGTACCGATTCCGAAAAAAGATAACGTAAAGGAAGAATTCCGAAATGCGTTTGAATGTATTTTCCGTTTAAAACCCTCGAAACCGTAGATACGTCAAGCGCTGTACGAGCGGCAATATCTTTCAGTATCATCGGTTTAAGTTGATTTTCATCGCCGGAAATAAAATAATTGCGTTGCAGTTCAATAATTATATTCATTACGCTAAGCAAAGTCCGCTGTCGCTGTCGTATTGCATCAATAAAATATCGCGCCGAAGTTATTTTCTGTCCTATAAATTGCGCCGTTTCCTTATCTTTGGTATTAATTTTTCCTTTTTGTACGGCATATTTGCGCAGCATTTGCATATAACCGGCATTTACTCGCAAGTCGGGAATGTTATATGAATTTAAATCTATCACAAGTTCACCTTCTTTAATATCCAAAACAAAATCGGGAATAATTGTTTTACCCTGTTCGCTGTAATCGTCGGAAAAAAGATTTCCGGGTTTGGGATTCAGTTTCACAATTTCGGCTATTG
Source organism: Prevotellaceae bacterium (assembly GCA_031255755.1). Classification (GTDB taxonomy): domain Bacteria; phylum Bacteroidota; class Bacteroidia; order Bacteroidales; family UBA932; genus JAIRKV01. Next base: position 7,172 of record JAIRRX010000019.1, read on the forward strand.
CATTTCGCAAATCATCTTCGGTTATACCGATTTTTTTTGAAATTCTGTCATAATGTTTTTTTGTAAATTCATCAAAACAGTCTGATATTATTCTTTTTGCATCTGTTATAGATTGTGTATGCTGTTTTACATCCAATTGAAGCAGAAGACATTCCTGTAAATTTCTGCATCCCACTCCGACAGGCTCAAAAGTTTGAATTATTTTAAGCACATGTTCAAGTTCTTCAATATTTGTGATAACATTCTGTTTGAATGCAATATCATCACAAATAAAATTCAAATCCCGTCTTAAATATCCATCATCGTCGATGCTTCCTATCAAAAAAACCGCAATATCGTACAAATGTTCATTTAACGAGTGAAATCCGAGCTGATTAATTAAATATTGCTGAAAACTTTCACCTGACGACAGTGCGTAATCCATTCTTTGATTGTCATTTGAATAATTATGAGTTTGGGATTTGTATGATGGAATACTGTCATCTTCATCATCCAAATAATCTTTTATTGAAAATTCATCTTCGTTTTTTTCATTTTTTTCGATTTCGGCATCAAGTTCTTTTTGTTCACTGTTTTCACCTTCTTCGAGTGCGGGATTTTCTTCAATTTCCGATTTTATACGTTCTTCCAACTCAATTGTCGTCAGCTCCAAAAGTTTTATTGTCTGCAATTGCAGAGGCGTTAATTTTTGTTGATGCTTCAGATTTTGAGTTTGTTTAAGCATGTATTTCGGTTTGAAACAGATTAAAATTCAATATTTTTCGGCGTACGCGGAAATGGAATAACATCTCTTATGTTTGTCATTCCCGTTACAAAAAGAATTAATCGTTCAAAACCAAGTCCAAAACCGCTATGCGGTACGGTTCCGTAACGACGGGTATCCATGTACCACCAAATATCCTTATCGGGAATATCCATTTCGACAGCACGTTTTTTTAATTTTTCAAAATCTTCTTCACGTTGTGAACCGCCAATAATTTCGCCGATTTTAGGAAATAATACATCCATTGCGCGAACTGTTTTTCCGTCATCATTTTGTTTCATATAAAACGATTTGATTTCTTTCGGATAATCGGTTAATATTACAGGACGTTTAAAATGCTGTTCAACTAAAAAGCGTTCGTGTTCGGCAGCCAAATCGGTTCCCCAATAAACGGGAAATTCAAACTTATGTCCGTTGGCAATGGCATCTTCCAGTATTTTTATTCCTTCGGAATATTTTAGTCGCACAAAATCGTTTGCAAGTACAAAATTCAATCTGTCAATAAGTTCTTTGTCGAACATATCGCAGAGAAATTTAATATCATCAGTGCAATTGTCTAAAGCCCAACGGATACAGTATTTTATAAAATCTTCGGCAAGTTGCATGTTATCATCAATTTCATAAAAAGCCATTTCGGGTTCAATCATCCAAAATTCCGAAAGATGTCGCGGAGTATTTGAATTTTCAGCGCGAAATGTTGGTCCGAAAGTATAAATCAATCCGAGCGCTGTTGCAGCTAATTCGCCTTCAAGTTGTCCTGATACGGTAAGACTTGCGGGTTTTCCGTAAAAATCTTCCGAAAAATCAACATCCCCATCAGATGTTTTTTTAATATTTTTCAGGTCAAGAGTTGTAACTTGAAACATTTGTCCGGCTCCTTCACAGTCCGATGCTGTAATTATCGGAGTATGGAAATAGAAAAAACCGCGTTCGTGAAAATATTTATGAATAGCAAAAGCCATATTGTGTCTGATACGGAAAATAGCGCCAAACGTATTTGTACGTGGACGAAGATGCGCTATTTCACGTAAAAATTCCATTGAATGTCCTTTTTTCTGTAAAGGATATGTTTCATCGGCAGTTCCGTAAATTTTCACTGTTTCGGCATGAATTTCCACTGCCTGTCCTCCGCCTTGCGATTCAACCAGAACGCCGCAAATACAAACGCTTGTTCCTGTTGTTATCTGTTTTAGCAAATTTTCATCGAATTTAACAACATCTGCAACAACCTGTATGTTTTTAAGTGTTGAACCATCGTTTACAGCAATGAATATAACGTTTTTATTTCCACGTTTTGTGCGTACCCAGCCTTTTACACAAACAGTTTTTCCATAATCTTTTGATTTTAATAAATCAATAACCGATATTCGTTGTACTTTTTCCATATTTTTCCAATATTAAACATGCAAAGGTAATAAAAAAGATTAAATGTTATCGGAATTGTTTTATATATAAAGTATCTGAACAAACGCATTAAATTTTAAACAATTTTTTGAAAAACTCTTTATTACATGAGGGTTTGAGTTGTGTGTAATGTAAAAATGATTTTCATTTTGTTTTTTGAATAAATTGAAAATTATTATTTTTATGACAGCAAAATTGTAGTTGTTAATTGAAATTATAAAATAACAGTTTAACTTTGCTGTTGATTTGTGTCATTCGCAAACAAATGGACAATAACTATAAATATAAAACAATAAGCGAACCTGCAAAAGGAATTTATAAGGAAAAAGGAAGTAAATTCATAGCGTTTGCCTATCCTGTTTACGATGAAAACGAAATAAAACTTATTGTTGCGCAAATAAAAAAAGAATATTTTGATGCGCGTCATCATTGTTATGCTTATCGTTTGGGAATTGCAGGCAAAATTTTTCGCGCAAACGATGACGGCGAACCTTCGGGAACAGCAGGACGTCCTATTTACGGACAAATGCTTTCGTTTGATATAACTAACGTTCTGATTGTTGTAGTTAGATATTTCGGTGGAATAAAACTCGGAACTTCGGGACTTATAAATGCTTATAAAACAGCCACTGCCGATGCTATTAAAAATTCAACAATAATAGAAAAAACAGAACAGCAAGTTATTGCATTCCGTTTTTCGTACAGCGTAATGAATGATATAATGAAACTTATAAAAGAAGAAAAAATCGAAATTTCAGAGCAAAGTATGGAACTTGATTGCTATATGAAAATAAAAACAGATAAAAATAAAACGGTAACTGTACTTGAAAAATTATCAAAAATAGAATCGGTAATCATTCAAAGTCAGTGTTAGGTAATCGGCACAAAGTTATACAAGAATAAAAACCGACAATTTTTTAATAAGATATATTCAGATAACGAACAAAAAATAAATTATTTTTGAAAAATATATTTTTGTCGGAATTTTTATTAACTTTGTCAAAAAATTCAGTATTAATTTTAAAAATAATAATTTATGTTCAAAAATCATCCCAAAGGATTACTTGGAGCCGCTCTCTCAAACATGGGAGAACGTTTTGGCTTCTATATTATGATGGCAGTTTTAACATTGTTTATTTCTGCAAAATTCGGATTATCAGAAGATACTACCGGCTGGTTTTATTCAATATTTTATTGCGCCATTTATTTTTTAGGTATGGCGGGAGGTTATATCGCCGACCGAACTAAAAAATATAAAGCGACAATATTTGCAGGTTTAATTGTTATGGCGGCCGGCTATTTAATAATAGCCATTCCTACACCAACTCCAGTACCTAATTTTTCGCTGTACATAACTATTACATGTATAGGATTATTGGTCATTGCTATTGGTAATGGATTATTCAAAGGCAATTTACAGGCAGTTGTCGGACAAATGTATGATGACAAAAAATATTCGGAAAAACGCGATGCCGGATTTCAGATTTTTTATATGTTTATCAATATTGGCGGTTTCTTTGCGCCTTTTGTAGCGATTGCTTTAAGGAATTGGTGGTTAAAAGTAAATAATTTTGATTATAATGCCGCTTTACCGGAATTATGCCATAATTATCTTGAAAAAGGTACTGCTATAGGAGAAACTTCATTGAATAATTTGCAGAAATATGCAGATACAGCAATCTTCAGCGGAGATAAGGTAAGTGACCTTACCGCATTTTGCAATCAGTATCTTGATGTTTTCAATAAAGGATTTCAGTATGCATTTATGGCAGCAATAGTAATGATGGTTGTTTCGATGATTATTTTTATCCTGAATAAAAAACGTTTTCCGGATCCATCGCAAAAAATAAAAGCAGGAGAAAAAGAAATAGAAATGGATGTTAAAGAAATAAAACAACGCATATATGCATTGTTTGCTGTACTTGGCATAGTTGTTTTCTTCTGGTTTTCTTTCCACCAAAACGGTTACTCATTGACTTATTTTGCTCGTGATTATGTAAATTTGGATGTCATTAATATAGATCTCGGATTTACAACTATAAAAGGAGCGGAAATTTTCCAAAGCGTAAATCCATTCTTTGTCGTAACGCTTACACCGCTTGTTATGTGGTTATTTGGCACATTAAAAAAACGCGGGAAAGAAGTTTCAACACCTAAAAAGATAGGTATAGGTATGGGAATTGCCGCATTAGGTTATGTATTTATGTTGCTTTGTTCTGTTGCACTTCCTGATAAAAGCGCTTTGGCTGGTATGGATGCCGATGCTATCAATGTAATGAAAGTAACACCTATGGTTATGATTGGAATGTATTTTATTCTGACTGTTGCAGAATTATTTATTTCTCCACTCGGATTATCTTTTGTGTCGAAAGTAGCTCCGCCGAAAATGCAGGGGATGATGCAAGGATGCTGGCTTGCAGCAACAGGTTTGGGTAATTTCATTTTGTTTATAGGCGGAATTTTGTATCTGAACGTTCCTTTGTGGGCTTGCTGGATGGTATTTGCCGCCGCATGTGCATTGTCAATGTCCGTTATGCTGTTTATGCTGAAATGGCTTGAAAAAATAACAAAAGACAAGAAAGAAATTGTACAATAAAAAATATAAAAATAAACTTAAAAAACCTCTGTATTTATGTGCAGAGGTTTTTTGTTTGCAATTTATTGCTATTTTTGCAGCAGATTAAATTATTAATACTTCATAAAATGAAAATAATATTGAAATTCATATTTGCAATTATACTGATGATTTTGGGTTACAGCATGTCGGCTCAAAACATAAGTTCATTTGGTCCAGAAAAATTTCGTTTTGCATTAAGCGAAGACGAAAAACCGCAAATCATTGATGTGCGTACAAAAGCCGAATTTGATACCGAGCATATTCAAGGCGCTGTAAATATTGATATTAATAAAATTGATTTTCAAAAAAGAATTAATAAGAAAATTAAAAAAGACAGAATAGTATATATTTATTGCCGTACAGGAGTACGAAGCCTGCGTGCCGCAAAAATTTTATCAAATCTTGGTTTTGCCCGTATATACAATCTTGAAGGCGGACTTGAAGCATGGAAAAAGCAATCTTATCCCACAAGAAAAAAATACAGCAAGGGAAATTTATAAAAATTTCCTATATCAGTTTTTCGCTTATTGTATAAATTCTTTTTACCCGCTCGGCAACGCTTGTAAATACTTCGTAGGATATTGTTCCCAATATTTTTGCTATGTCCAGTGCCGTTGGCGAATCGCCGAAAATTTCAACACGGTCGCCTTCTTTTGCATCAATTCCAGTAAGGTCAATCATGCACAAATCCATACATATATTACCGATTACAGGCGCTTTTTTATTGTTTACCGTAAAATATGTTTTGCCTTTTCCAAGAAGGCGATTAAGTCCGTCGGCATAACCCACAGGAACGACACCGACAGTTTTTGGCGTTTTTCCGATTATTCCTTCTCTTCCGTAACCCACAGTTTCACCTGCATTAATTTCTTCAATTTGTGTAATTACACTTGACAGTTTTCCTATGACTTTAGTATTTGCACACGCAAATTCACTAATTCCGTACATTCCTATACCAAGCCGTACCATGTCAAACTGATAGTCGGCAAACATCTCAATTCCAACCGAATTTAAAGCATGGCGAATAACGCTGTATGGCAATGAAGTTTTTATTTTTTTGCTTATCGTATCAAAGCGTTTAAGTTGTTCGAGTGCATAATTGTCGGCTGTGGCAAGATGAGTGAATATTGAACTAACTTTTACATGTTTAAATTTTGGTATTACGCTTATCAGTTCGTCTGTTTGTTCTGCCGAAAATCCCTGTCGGTTCATTCCGCTGTTTACCTTTATATGGATAGGATAATCGCATTTACCGAGTTTTTTGCATGCCTCGTTAAATGCATTCAACGAGCGAAAGTTATGGATTTCAGGTTCAAGATTATTCCTAATCATCAGTTTCAGATTATCTATTTCCGGAGTCAAAACAATTATTGGTAGTTTTATTCCTGATTTACGTAAAATTACGCCTTCGTCGGTTGCTGCAACGCCAAGATAATTTACGCCTATCATTTGCATTAAACAGGCTATTTCATAATTTCCAGTTCCATAAGAATTTGCTTTTGTCAAACAAAGCATTTTTGTCTCAGGTTTGAGTTTTTTGCGAAAATAAGTTATATTGTAAGCCAGCGAATCAAGATTTATTTCAAAATGAACAGGTCGTGATTTCAGTTCCAAGCGTTCAATAACAGGTTTGAGTTTAGAATTTTCTATTATTAATATATTTTCACTGCTAAAAAATCTACTGTCAAAACCTTGTTTGTTTGTGTCAATATTTTTTATCAGTTCATCCGTGTTACTGTAAAAAGTAATATTTATATCAGGTTTATTTTTGTCATTTTTATTGACTGCAATAAATCTGATTTTCTTATTTGCAGTTCCTTTGATATTATCAATCAAAGTCAAATCAGAAAAAATTACTGTCTGTTTTTTATTTTTTGGAAAATGCTTAAAAATCTTTTCCATATCTTTAAAATTCGCGTTTTTATTTGCCTTGCAGCGAATTATAGTACAGTTGTTTATTCCCTGTGTAATTGTGAATTGCATATAAAATTAATTTAGGTTTTCAAAGTTTTACATAAAATTGAACAAATTGTTTTATTTTTTGCGTTCTTTATTATAACAATGCCTGCAAAGCGGTTCGTATGAATCCTGCTCGCCAAGCACAACAAGTTTTTCGCTTGTAACAAGTCGATGCGAATGATGTGCAAGATTGCCGCATCGCTGACAGATTGCATGTACTTTGGTTACATATTCTGCTGTTGCAAGCAAATTGGGCATGGGTCCGAAAGGATTTCCCAAATAATCCATATCCAAACCTGCAACAATAACGCGAATACCGCGATTAGCCAGTTCGTTGCAAACATCAACAAGACCCATGTCAAAAAATTGAGCTTCGTCAATTCCTACAACTTCAACATCAGTACAGTACAAAAGAATATTCCCGGATGAACTGACAGGAGTTGATATGATTGCATTTGCATCATGAGAAACAACCTGATTTTCGGAATATCGCACATCTATTTGCGGTTTAAAAATCTCTACTTTTTGATTTGCAATACGCGCCCGTTTAAGGCGGCGTATAAGTTCTTCGGTTTTTCCCGAAAACATCGAACCTGCAATAATTTCAATTCTTCCTGTATTATTTGTGTTTTCTAAAAACATTTGTGTAATTTTGTACTGTTATTTATGAACAAAATTATTAAAATATTAGTAACAATAAGCAACAAAAGCAGAAAAGTTGTGAACAGAACTTATTGAATAGTTATATTTATAGGATTTAATTTATTGATGATTTATGAATTATATTGAAAAAATTTTAATTGAAATTTCCCGAATAAAGGAAATTGTTGAGAAATGGAAAAGTTCGGATGAAATTGCCGAAATTGAGCGTAAAATAGTCAAAGATTATCTGGCTCGTATTTATGATGAAGTGTCTGTTGTTGAGTTTATATCTCAAAAGCAGGAAACAGAAGAGGAACCTGAAATGGGAACAGAAAAGAAAACAGAAACAGAAGAAATCAAGTTGACAGAAACAACCGAACAAAAGGTTTGCGTTAACGAAGTTGAAGTTGCAACCAAAATCAAACCTGTCGGCGAAACATCGCAACAGCACGCTCCAACTACCGTTTTGGGTGAAACTTTATTAAAAGACAAACGTTTTCTGTCCGATGATTTTGCTGAAAATGATGTTTTATTAACGCCTATAAAAGATTTGAGCAAAGGCATAGGATTGAACGATAAATTTTTGTTTTCAAAAGAATTATTCGGCGGCAACGCTCAACAGTTCGGAAATACAATAACAACAATAAATGGCATGGATTCTATCGGCGATGCTCTTGAATACATTAAAAATAATTTTTTATGGCAGGAAGACAATCCTGTTGTAAAGCATTTTATAACTCTTGTTCGCCGAAGATTTATGTAAAATAAATTACAAAACAACAATACGAAATGCAAAAACACATGCAGACGAAACATAATATTTCATCCGAAAAATCCTGTGAAGGCACAGCAAAACTGTACCTTGTACCCACGCCCATAGGAAATCTCGAAGATATGACATTTCGTGCAATAACAATTCTCAAAAGCGTTGATATTATTCTTGCCGAAGACACTCGCACTACTTCGTTTTTGCTAAAACACTATCAAATAGAGAAGAAAATGTTTTCGCATCACAAATTCAACGAACATGCAAAGGTTGAACAAATCGTACGACATATCAGCGAAGGCAAAAGCGTTGCGCTGGTTTCGGATGCGGGAACTCCCGGAATTTCCGATCCCGGATTTTTACTTGTTCGTACTTGCATCGAACACGATATTGATGTTGAATGTTTACCCGGAGCAACTGCTTTTGTTCCTGCTGTCGTAAATTCGGGTTTGCCATGTGACAGATTTGTATTTGAAGGATTTCTTCCTCAAAAAAAAGGCAGATTGAAACGTATCGAACAACTTGCAGATGAAGAACGTACAATGATCTTTTACGAATCTCCGTTTCGTCTGGTGAAAACGCTGATTCAATTTGCCGAAGTTTTCGGATATAATCGCCGAGCCTGCATTTCTCGCGAAATAAGCAAACTTTATGAAGAAAATTTTAGAGGAACATTGCAGCAGTTAATCACTCGCTATACGGACAAACCGCCGAAAGGCGAAATCGTAATTACAGTAGCAGGGAAGCAGGATTATTGAAAATTTATAAAGCAAATTATTATCTTCATACTGCCGTTTTTTTTAATTTTACAGCCTCAAAAATAAAATATTGAACAAAGCATTATCGAAATATATTGACTTAAAAGGTGTGCGGATGCATAACCTGAAAAATATTGATGTTAAAATTCCGCATGAAAAATTGATTGTTGTTACAGGTTTGTCGGGTTCTGGAAAATCTACTCTTGCATTTGATACTATTTTTGCTGAAGGTCAGCGCAGATATGTTGAAAGTTTATCATCGTATGCGCGACAATTTTTAGGCAAAATGGGCAAACCTGATGTTGATATGATTTCAGGAATACCGCCTGCAATTGCAATCAACCAGAAAGTAAATACGCGCAATCCGCGTTCTACGGTTGGAACATCAACAGAAATTTACGATTATATGAAACTGCTTTACGCTCGAATAGGACGAACATTTTCGCCCGTATCGGGATGCGAAGTAAAAGCGTACAGCGTGAGCGATGTTGTGAATTATATTCTTGATTTTGAAGAACAAACACAACTGCTTATTCTTGCGCCTTTTGTAAGTAAAAATTACAGCGGTTTGGCAGAATGGCTTACCACTCTTGTTGCTCACGGTTTTTCGAGGGTAACTGTTGATGGCGAAATTATGCGTATAAATTCCGTATTGCCTGAAATTAACAGGCTGCAAAATAGAACATTTTGCCTTTTGGTTGATAGAATTACCGTTGCAAATGATGCGGAATCTGTTGCTCGTTTCGGCGATTCGATACAAATCGCATTTCAGGAAGGCGATGGTGAATGTATTGTTTCAACATATTTGGCTTGTAAGGAAAAACAAAAATCACAGAATTTTTCATTACGTTTTGAAGCCGATGGAATTATTTTTGAACAGCCCAACGAATATCTTTTCAGTTTTAACAATCCTGTTGGGGCTTGCAGTTGTTGCGATGGCTATGGGAAGATAACAGGAATAGACAGTAATATGGTTATTCCAAATAAAACGCTTTCGGTTTTTGAAAACGCAATTTCGTGCTGGCAGGGAGAAATCTTCAAAAAGCATTATGAAAATTTAATTTTATCCGCATCAAAATTCGACTTTCCCATACATCGTCCTTATTGTGATTTGACTGATAAAGAACGTGATTTGTTGTGGAAAGGAAATAAATATTTTTGCGGAATAAATGAATTTTTTCAGGAAATAGAAACACAAAAAAACAGTATCCAAAATCGTATTTTACTTTCGCGATATACCGGCAAAACTGTTTGTCCCGAGTGTAATGGAACACGTCTGCGTAAAGAAGCAAATTATGTAAAAATCAATGGAAAAAGTATTTCGGAACTCGTAAAATTGTCGGTTGAAAAGTTAAAATTATTTTTCGACAATTTAGAGTTAACCGACCATGAAATAAACATAGTATCGCGTGTGATTGTTGAAATAAAAAATCGATTGCAATACATGCTTGATGTGGGCTTGGGCTATCTCACGCTTGACCGCATGTCAAATTCGCTTTCTGGCGGTGAAAGTCAAAGAATAAATTTGGCGACTTCACTCGGCAGCAACCTTACAGGTTCTCTGTATATTCTTGACGAGCCGAGTATAGGTTTACATTCGCGCGATACTCATCGACTGATAAAAGTTTTGAAACAGTTGCGCGACTTGGGAAACACCGTTATTGTTGTCGAACACGAAGAAGAAATTATCAGAGCTGCCGATATGATTATAGATATAGGACCACGTGCAGGACGTTTTGGAGGCGAGCTTGTTTTTCAGGGAAAACTCCAACAGGCAAGCGATGAACAGACAGATAAATCGCTTACGCTGTCGTATCTTATGGGGAAACGAAAAATAAAAACTCCTGAAATTCGCAGGCAGTTGAATAATGCCATAACGCTGTTCGGCGTATCGGAAAACAATCTTAAAAACATAGATGTACGTATTCCGCTTGGTGGAATTGTTGTGGTTACAGGAGTAAGCGGCTCGGGAAAATCATCACTTGTGAAAAACGTTCTTTTCCCGGCAGTATTCAGACAGCTTAATTTCTGCGGAGATATATCCGGCGCTTTTCGTGGAATGACAGGAGATTTCAAACTGATAAAAAACGTTGAATTTGTAGATCAAAATCCTATAGGAAAATCATCACGGTCGAATCCCATAACATATCTCAAAGTGTATGATGATATAAGAAAACTGTATTCTGATTTACCTCAGGCAAAGATTAACGGATACAATCCATCGCATTTCTCGTTTAATATTGATGGCGGACGCTGCGAAGAGTGTCATGGAGACGGATTTATAAATATTGAAATGCAATTCATGTCTGATATAATTCTCGAATGTGAAGCCTGTGGCGGTAAACGTTTTAAACCTGAAATTCTGGAAATTAAATATAATGGTATTAATATATCCGATTTGCTTGATTACAGTGTTGATCAGGCTATAGAATTTTTAGAAAACCAAAAAGAACTTAGTTCCAAAAAAATATCTAAAAAATTAAAACCTTTACAGGATGTCGGTTTGGGATATATAAAGCTCGGACAACCATCGAACACGCTTTCTGGCGGTGAAAGTCAACGTGTAAAACTTGCATATTTTTTATCAAAGGAAGCCCTAAACGAACGCACGCTTTTCATCCTTGATGAACCTACAACAGGATTGCATTTTCATGATATAAACAAATTGCTTTCGGCGCTTAATGCCCTTGTTGAGAAAGGACATTCGGTAGTTACGGTTGAACACAACATGGATGTCATAAAATCAGCAGACTGGATAATAGAACTTGGTTTGGACGGAGGCGAGCATGGCGGCAATCTGTGTTTTGAAGGCACACCCGAAGATCTTGTAAAACACAGTGAATTATATACGGCAAAATTTCTAAAAAAGAAAATATAATTTTTGCAGGTTTATCTTTCATTCCTTAATTTGTTTTTGTGTTTGCTTTTCATCAGTAAATGGGGAGCATTAAACTTTTCGGAAAATAATTTATAATACAGTACGTCATTGCAAGGCGGAACGCCGAAGCAATCCGAAGTGCAGCGGAGTTCGGCGTTAGCCAATCCAGACTGTTTGTTATTTTATCACGGTACAGGCAGAGCATTTTTTTATTTTCGCCGTAGCGAGACGCTATGCCGAACGTAGTCTCAACTTTTAAATCATTCGTCAATAATTAATAAGTAGCAAGTATCATCTTAATTTTCAGCAAT
>JAIRRX010000033.1 GCA_031255755.1 Prevotellaceae bacterium
ATCAATGCCCAATGTTGATTTTCCGTGTCCGCGACTGTCTATGCCAATAATGTGGTAATCGTTAGCAAACATCGGTAATATCGGATTAAAATCTTCGATATTTCCAAATCCGCTATGCAGCAACAATAATGTTGGTTTTCCTGCATTTTTGATTTCTTCGTAATAGATATTTGCACCATCAATCTCAATATATTGTCCTGTTTGGTGATTAAATTTAACTGTTTGCGCCTGCACACTAATTGCAATCATTGTAAAGACAAACATAAAAGCAATATTTCTTAGCGTGTTATTCATATTCTTTCTTTTTCCTGCTCTTTTAGAACGGTAAATAGTTTTACAAAAATACGATAATTTTTTCATAATACTAAACCCATTGGCGAAATTAAAATTTTTAGAAAATAATAATATAAAAATTGCATATCAATTAAATAAGAGCTAATATTTGTAGCGTAAAATAAAAATAAATCATTAAAGTTATCTTGAACCAAAGTTTATTTTATAAATGTATTTATATCGGCTATTATTTGTTTTGCTAAGTCGTTTGCAGTTTCGATATTATCGGCTTCCGAAAAAATACGGATAATAGGTTCGGTATTCGATTTTCGCAAAAGCGTCCACATTTTTCCATTATTAAAATCAATTTTTATACCATCAATATCTGTTATTTTTTGGGCTGAATATTTCTGTTTGAGATTTTCAAAAATTTCATCAATATTAATATGAGGCATAAGTTCGATTTTATTTTTTGACATAAAATAATTTGGATATGTCGCACGAAGTTCCGATGCTTTCATTTTTTTATTTGCCATGTTTGTGAGAAACAATGCAATACCGATTAATGCATCGCGTCCGTAATGGAATTCCGACAATATTACGCCGCCGTTTCCTTCGCCTCCGATAACAGCATTTACTTCTTTCATTTTTGTAACAACATTTACTTCGCCCACAGCAGATGAAAAATACTGTCTGCCATGTTTTTCGGCAATATCGCGAAGCGCTTGCGAAGATGAAAGATTTGATACAGCATTTCCGTTTGTTTTGGATAAAATATAATCGGCAACCGATACAAGTGTATATTCTTCGCCGAACATTTCACCGTTTTCGCATACCAAAGCCAAACGGTCAACATCAGGGTCAACAACAATTCCAAGGTCGGCTTTTTCTTCGATTACTTTTTTAGAAATTTCGACAAGATTTTCAGGAAGCGGTTCAGGATTGTGAGCAAAATTTCCTGTTGGTTCGCAATTTAATTTAACAACATCAACGCCGAATTTTTCAAGCAGTTGAGGCACAATTATTCCGCCTACGGAATTTACGGCATCAACAACAATTTTGAATTTTGCCTTGCGTATGGCAGCCGTATCAACAAAACGACAGGCAAGAACCATTTCAATATGAATATCATTAAAATTATATTCCTTTATTATTTTTCCTGTTTCATCAACATCAGAAAACAGATATTCGGATTTGTCGGCAATTGCAAGCAGGGATTTTCCTTCTGCGCTGCTTAAAAATTCACCTTTACTGTTCAATAATTTCAGAGCGTTCCATTGTTTCGGATTATGGCTTGCGGTAAGAATTATTCCTCCATCTGCATTTTCATAAACTACGGCAAGTTCGACAGATGGAGTTGTTGCAAGACCAATATTTACAACATCAATACCCGAACCCAAAAGCGAACCGATAACAAGTAAAGCCGCCATTTCACCTGATATTCTGGCATCTCTGCCGACAACAACTTTTGGTTTTTTATTCGGATACTGTTGTTTAACCCATTGTGCGTAAGCAGATGTAAGAACAACAATATCTACGGGCGTAAAATTTTCACCGGACTTTCCGCCTATTGTTCCTCTAAATCCTGAAATAGATTTTATTAACGTCATAAATTTTCAATTTTTGAAACTGCAAAATTAATAATATGTGATTAATATTCTACGATTATTTTATTAAAAATCATTTTATAATTTTATTTGCGGTTTAATTCCTTTGAAATTTGCATGTTTTAATACAAATTCTTCAAATCGCTCGGCGATAATTTCACAATAACCGTTATCAATTTCAAAACCGATAAAATTCCTGTTTGTCATCAGCGCGGCAATTGCCGTAGTGCCGGAACCCATAAACGGGTCAAGAATTAAATCATTTTCATTGCTGCTTATCTCAATAAATGGGATACACACTTTGAGCGGCTTTTGTGTCTGGTGTTTTTTACGTTCTTTTCCCATGCAAATCGGCGTTTCGATAAAATTATGCATTTCATTCACATGTTTGTGATTCCACGTTTTGGGCGTTCCTTTTGAAAAATGAACAATCAATTCCATGCTGTTTGCAAATATTTTACGAGTATGAATTGCAGGAAACGGATTAGTTTTATGCCAGTGAATAACTTTACGAAACTGAAATCCGGCTTTTTCGACAATGCGATTGATATATGACACAAAATCATCGCCGCACCACAGATAGCCGCTTGCTCCATCTTTTGAAACTCTGTAACATTCGCGCAAAACTTTTTCGATAAACCGTAAATATTCTTTTTCCGAAGAATAACCATCAAACTTAAATTCCGTAACAACATCCTTGTGATTTTTCAGGTTTGTTATATTTTGCGCACGATTTTGACAATAAGGCGGGTCGGTAAAGATTAAATCTACCGATTCGTTATCAATATTTTTGAAGCCGAGCAAACAGTCGGTTTTATAAACGCTATTTATTTCCATCATGTATTCGGTTTTGATTTGTAAAGATATAATTTTTTTGAATGATACAAGAATTTATGAAGTTTGTCAAATAATATGGCATAATACTTTTCTGTTTTTAAGAAGTAAATAATATTGGAATTTCACATGAAACAACTCATTGTTTTATACATTATTATTTTAAATTAAATATATTACTTTATCAAACAAACAGTCTTTTTATATATTTTCTTCAATATAAAGTAATATCATGCGTAAAATATGTAAAAATACATTATCTTTGTCAAAAATTAACATTAACACAATAAAACATCTTTATCATGAAAAAAATTTTATCATTATTATGCTTTTTGCATGTTGCTTTATTCTTGAATGCGCAGCCTGCAAATCCCGACTGGTCGTTTCCATTGGAAGGAAAGCCGATTAGAATTTTTGTACACAATTTTACAGGTATTCCGATAGTAGAAACATCTACATTTTATTACGGAATAAACTACATCGACGGTAATGTATTATGGAAAATTGAAAAATCCGCTCTGAACGAAAGCCTGAAAAATACAACGCAAACTTTGGACGCGCTTGGAGTTACTGATAATGCAAGCAGTCAGGTTGACGAATCTTTTGAAGAAATTCCTTTTACTCCTTTCGCCTCAATCAACGATATTTTTATTGATATTGAAACAGGAAAAATACTGTTTGGAGCCGACACCGTTACAAAATATTCGAGTATTATGGAAACAAATATCATTCCGGATATGTTTGTGCTTCTGGTAAAAACAATATCCGGACGGTCGATAAAATTGCACTGTGTGGATTTGGAAACCAGCGATCTTATTTGGACTAAGGAACTGGGAAAAGAAAGTGTTCTTAAAACCATTTCCAAACATACATCTTTAAGTCTGTTGGGTTCGGCTAACGCATTTGAACCCAAAGCCACATCAACAAAAGATATTGTTTATAAATACAACAAAACTTTGATTTTGATAAACAGCAAAGATGGCAGTACTGTTTGGGAAAACGAATGTAATCCGGGTACTTTCTTTCTGGACAGCAAAGAAGAACATTTAATGATAGTTGAACAGAGCGGAGGATTGCTGTCAACATCTTCGTTTGGTAAAAAAGTTTTGGCTATTGATTTGAAAACAGGACAAAATTTGTGGAAAAAACCTGTGGAAATTGCAGATAATTTTGTGAAACAGACTCAAATTGATGCCGAAAGCGTATTGATAGCAGGAAAAGATGGATTTAATATTTATAAATACGCAACGGGTGAAAAACTGTGGAAAAAGGATTACGAAGCAAAAAAACTGAAAGATGTAACCGTTGAAGATGAAGGATATGAAGTTTTTTACGGAAAAAAAACAATGCTGGTTGACAAAGTATCAGGAAAAAATATCTGGAAAAAACCTTTTGAAATGGATTTGGATGATGAAGAAGATGATATAATAAAGCAAGAGTATGAAAAAGGCTATTTGCTTTTGAGCGCCGAATATGCAAGATTTGTTGATAAAGAAAAAGGAAAAACAATATGGCATCTTAGCGTTGATAAAACAGCCAAAATTGCATTTGATTACAAAAACAGAAAAGTTGCCATTCTTGATAAGAAAAAATTCTATTTATTCAATCCCGATGAACTGGTTAAGAAACCAGAAAAAATAAAATTCGATATAGAAAAACCCGAAGAAATATATCTTTTTGAAACTCGTAACAAAGGTTATTTTGTACAGGGAATGAACGAATATTTCTTTTTGGATGGCACAGGAACAATGCTGTCGCATAAATATTATAAACAACTGGCAACCGACCGTTTGGCAAGAACATTGCTCACAATAGGCAGTGTTGTTGCAGGAGTAATGTCAACGGAAGTAACAGTGTCGGACGGCAGCGGCAACAGTGCAACATTCGGACTGTTTACAAGCAATACCAGACAATATGGAGCAGGTTCCAAATCAATGGCAGATGTTGCAAGGAGACTTAAAGAAAAATTCAAATTACGCAATGCCTCAAAAACATCTAACGATTTTGCTTATTTTCTGTCGGGAGAAAGGAAAGACGGACAGGATGCAATAACTTTAATAAAGGTTGATAAAAATACAGGAGAAGAAGCGAAATCTTACAACATGGGCAGCAATCGCAAAATTATTTATGAAGTGGCGCCCAATATTAACATGGCATTTGTTATTATCGATGAACAGTTAGCCGCTTATAACTTGTAAGATTAATTTAAAATAAAATTTATAATTTGTTTTTTAGTCATTTTCGCACCGCGAGCGAAGCCAACCAACCGCATGATGACGTCATTGCGAGGAGGAACACCGAAGCAACCGCATGTCGTTATTGCGAGGAATGAGTGCAACGAATGACGAAGCAATCCAGAATCTATTATTCGTCTTTTCTTTTTCTGGATTGCTTCGCTAACGCTCGCAATGACGGCTTGTTTTGTTTTCTTTCTTCATTATTATTAATCTTTATTTTTTGCTTACGCCCTTTCAGGGCTAATTTTGCTTTTTATTCTTTTCACAGGGCGTTACCCTGTGCTATTGCTGTAAGGGCTTCGCCCTTTCCGGATTGTTTTTATACGTCATTGCGAGGAGTGCAACGACGAAGCAATCCAGACGCTTTTGTTAATACTGGATTGCTTCACCGCTTTGCCCTCGCAATGACGTGCTATTTCACCCTTGCCGCTTCGCAATGACGTAATATAACAAATTGGTTATGCCGAACTCCGCTATGCCTGCAACGATAATATAAATAAACAGATTTCATTTTTAAAAAATGATTAAATAATTATTTTGTCTGTCAAATTTTTAATTTTTATATAAAATATTTTGGGAAATATGGTATTAAATACCTACCTTTGCAAAATATTTCTTTGGTAAATTTAATTAAAAATCAGAATAAAATGAATATTTCACACATCGAACATCTTGGAATTGCCGTAAAATCATTGGAACAGGCAATCCCTTATTATGAACAGATTTTGGGTCTCAAATGCTATGCAATTGAAGAAGTAATCGACCAAAAGGTAAAAACGGCATTTTTTAAAGTAGGACAAACGAAAATAGAGTTACTTGAACCGTCAAGTCCTGAAAGTACCATTGCCAAATTTATCGAAAAACGCGGCGAAGGTATTCATCATATTGCATTTGCTGTGGATGATGTACAAAAATCTCTTGACGAAGTTGCAGAAAATGGCGTACAGCTTATTGACAAGGCGCCACGCGGAGGCGCCGAAGGATTGGAAATTGCTTTTTTGCATCCAAAATCCACAGCGGGCGTTCTTACCGAACTTTGTCAGGAACCAAAAAAATGTAACTAAAAAGGTATATTCGCAAATTAAAATAATAAAAAATAAAAATAGATATGAGTAATCAATTAGAAAAAGTTAAAGAGTTGATAGAACTGCGCGAGAAATCAAGACTTGGCGGCGGACAAAAACGTATCGACTCACAACATCAAAAAGGAAAATATACGGCACGCGAACGTATTGCAATGTTGCTTGATGAAAGCAGTTTTGAAGAGTTTGACATGTTTGTTCAGCATCGTTGTGTAAACTTCGGATTGGAAAAAGATCATTTTCTCGGCGACGGCGTTGTTACCGGCTACGGCACAATAGGCGGACGGCTGGTTTATGTTTATGCTCAGGATTTTACAGTATTCGGAGGTTCACTTTCGGAAACTCTCGCATTAAAAATTTGCAAAGTAATGGACCAAGCCATGAAAATGGGCGCTCCTGTTATCGGACTTAACGACTCCGGCGGCGCTCGTATTCAGGAAGGTATAAATGCTCTTGCCGGTTATGCCGAAATTTTTCAACGCAATATTTTGGCATCGGGCGTTATTCCTCAAATTTCAGGAATATTCGGACCCTGTGCCGGCGGCGCTGTTTATTCTCCCGCTCTTACCGATTTTACAATTATGACAAAAGGAACAAGTTATATGTTTCTTACAGGTCCCAAAGTTGTGAAAACAGTTACAGGCGAAGATGTTACTCAGGAACAGCTTGGCGGAGCAAGCATACATACAACAAAATCGGGTGTTGCTCATTTTGCAGTTGACAGCGAAGAAGAAGGTATTGAACTTATTAAAAAACTTTTGAGTTTTCTGCCTCAAAATAATATGGAAGAAACGCCGGTACTGTCGTGCGAAGATGCTATTGACCGTATTGAAGATTCGCTTAACGAAATAATTCCCGATAGCCCCAACAAGCCGTACGATATGTACGAAGTTATAGGCGCAATAGTTGATAATGGCGAATTTCTTGATGTGCAGAAGAATTTTGCAGCAAATATAATTACTGGATTTGCCCGTTTCAACGGAATATCGGTAGGTATTGTTGCAAATCAGCCTAAAGTTTTGGCGGGCGTACTTGATATTAATGCTTCACGCAAAGGCGCGCGTTTTGTACGTTTCTGCGATGCATTCAATATTCCGCTTGTTACGCTGGTTGATGTTCCCGGATTTTTGCCCGGTACAGGTCAGGAATACGGGGCGGTTATTCTTCACGGTGCAAAATTGCTTTATGCTTATGGCGAAGCAACTGTTCCGAAAATTACGGTTACTTTACGAAAATCGTATGGCGGAGCGTATTGTGTTATGAGTTCAAAACACCTTCGCGGCGATATTAATTATGCGTGGCCTACGGCAGAAATTGCAGTTATGGGACCTTCGGGAGCAATCGAAGTTCTGTTCAGCAAAGAAGTTAAAGAAGCAGAAGATCCAAAAGCGGTTGCAACACAAAAGGAGAATGAATATCGTAAGGCATTTGCAAATCCTTACAATGCAGCACGCTATGGATATATCGACGATGTTATAGAACCGCGAAACACACGTTTTCGCATAATTCGCGCATTAAAACAGCTTGCAACAAAAAAATTGACAAATCCTCCAAAAAAGCACGATAATTTACCATTGTAATGTTATGAAGATGAAAAAAACAAGAAAAGGATTTTTATTATTAACGCTAATCTTACTGTCGTTTGTATCTTATGCTCAAACTACGTTTGATTTAAGTATAAACGAACTGCTTTCGAACAATACCGAAAACATAGTAGATGATTATGGCGTTCACAGCACTTGGATTGAAATATATAATCCTACTTACGGAACTGTTGATATTGGAGGATGTTACATTACAAACGATAAAGATAATCCAAAGAAATACAGAATTCCGCAAGGAGATGTATCAACACGAATACCTCCACATCAATATTTATTAATTTGGGCGGATGGTATTGATTATCATGGACCTCTCTATACTAATTTTACATTAAATAAAGATGGAGGTTATCTTGCTATTTACAGCAATGATGGTAAAACACTTATAGATCAGGTTCAATATCCTGCATTGGATGCAAACGTAAGTTATGCAAAAAATGACAAGGGAGAATGGGTAAAATCGAATAACGTAACTCCACGTTTGCAGAATGAGTCGTATGCACTGGAAAGCGCATCCGAAAAACTTGGCAAACGTGATCCTAAGGGTGTTGTAATATCAATAACAGCAATGACTGTTGTATTCAGTGTTTTGATATTATTATTTCTGTGTTTCAAACAACTTGCCAAATTTCATATAAAAACAAGTAAGAAAAAAGCAGCCGAAGCACAGGGAGTTGATATTGACAAAGTACAGTATGCAGGAGAAGAAACAGGCGATATATATGCCGCAATAGCATTAGCCTTACAACTGTATCAGGATGATATTCATGATATTGAAGATATGGTTATAACAATAGAACGCGAAGATAAAATATATTCGCCATGGAATTCAAAAGTTCAAACATTACGTCAAACTCCTATAATTAGAAAAAATTAAATAAAATTAATATAAGCAATGAAAGAATTTAAAATGAAAATAAACGGCAGTGAGTATAATGTAAATATCGAAAGTATAGAAGATACTCATGCAAACGTTGAAGTAAACGGTACAATGTATAAAGTCGAAATAGACAAACCGATACGACAGGCTACGCCTGTGATACGTCAAGTAGTAACTGCAAAACCGGCTGCTGCGGCAACGGCGGTTCCTGTAAAAGTTACGCCTGCTGCCCCTGCAAGCGGAACAAACATAATAAAATCACCGCTTCCGGGAGTTATTATTGATGTTTGCGTAAAAATGGGAGATGCTGTAAAAACAGGGCAAAAACTGTTTGTTCTCGAAGCCATGAAAATGGAAAACAGCATTAATGCAGAAAGCGACGGAAAAGTTACGGAAATTAAGGTAAACAAAGGTGATTCGGTTCTCGAAGGCGCCGATTTAATAGTGATAGGCTGATATGGAAACAGGATTTTTTAGTTTTTTATCGGAAAACCTGAGTAATTTTTGGGGCTATACAGGTATTGCCACAGCAACGGTAGGACATATAGTAATGATTCTTTTCGGTTTGGCATTTATCTATATGGCAATTAAGAAAAACTGGGAGCCGATGTTATTGCTTCCGATAGGTTTTGGTATAATTATAGGTAATATTCCTCACCTTGCTTCTTTGAAAATAGGAATTTACGAAGAAGGTTCGGTGCTTAATATTTTATATCACGGAGTACGAAACGGATGGTATCCTCCGTTAATATTTTTGGGCATTGGCGCAATGACAGACTTTTCAACGCTCATATCAAATCCCAAACTGCTGTTGATTGGAGCGGCAGCTCAACTTGGAATTTTTGCAGCATATACCACAGCGCTGGCTGTCGGATTTGACCCTAATCAGGCTGGAGCAATAGGAATTATCGGCGGAGCGGATGGTCCTACTGCAATATTTCTTTCATCTCGACTTGCGCCCGACATGATGGGAGCGATTGCAATAGCCGCATATTCGTATATGGCGCTTGTACCTGTAATTCAGCCTCCTATTATGAAATTATTTACAAATCGAAAGGAACGTCTTATCAAAATGAAACCTCCGCGAGTAGTTTCATCAAATGAGAAAATACTGTTCCCGATAGTCGGTTTTTTGCTTACTGCATTTATAGTGCCGTCAGGATTGCCATTGCTGGGAATGTTGTTTTTCGGCAATCTGCTTAAAGAAAGCGGCGTTACGCGGCGTTTGGCAGAAACGGCAAGAGGTCCGATTATTGATATTTGTACGATATTGATAGGTTTGACCGTAGGTGCATCAACTCAGGCAACAAACTTCCTGAATTTCCGTTCACTGGGAATATTCGGACTGGGAGCGGCATCATTTATTGTTGCAACAATGGGTGGAGTTTTATTTGTAAAATTCTTCAACTTGTTTTTGAAAGAAGGTAATAAGATGAATCCTCTTATAGGAAATGCAGGAGTTTCGGCTGTTCCCGATTCGGCAAGAGTATCGGAAGAAGTAGGCAGACATTACGACCCCAAAAATCATTTGCTTATGCATGCAATGGGACCAAACGTAGCAGGCGTTATTGGAAGCGCTGTTGCCGCAGGAATATTGTTAGGATTTTTATCATAACATTTTCAATCACACACATATTATTTTTTTGTTGTTGATAAATGGAAAGAGGTTGTTCAAATTTTGAACAGCCTTTTTTGTTTTATATCTTAATTTAATCGCTTTAAAAAACTGATTATAAAATGTTACAAAAAAATTAATATAAAAACTATCTCAACATGTATGAGTTATATTTGATTTCTTCAAAAATGTATGTTATTTTACTATTCTTATTTTTGCATATTTAAGCAGCAGCGTTTTTTTTGTATTGTCGTCAAACATTACAGTTATTCTGCCGTCGAGTTCACATTTGTCTATGTCAATAACTTTTCCGTAACCGAAGCGATTATGTTCGATGCGCATTCCTATTCGTATGTCTTTGTTATCGGAAGCAACAAAATTTTCAGAAATATTATGTTTTTGTATTTGCGGGCGTTTTATAAATGTTGTTACCGTATTATGCGCAGATTGCGAAGTTTTAGGTACGAAACCGTTGGTATAATTAGAACTGTTTGATTTGTTTGTTTCAGGTTCATCATACAGTTTGGTTTCCAAAAATTCTTCATCTATTTCATGAACAAAACGGCTTATTTTGTTATATTCATTTTTTCCCCAGCGATAACGCAACTGCGAAAATGATATGTTCACCTTTACTTTTGCGCGTGTAACGGCAACATAAAACAGTCGCCGTTCTTCTTCCAGCTCGTTTTCGTCAATGCTGCTTCCCATACCTGGAAAAATATTTTCTTCCATTCCTGTAATATACACATAGTCATATTCCAAACCTTTTGCCTGATGTACGGTCATTAACGAAATTTTGTCTGCATCTTCTGTTTTTTCATTGTCGGCATCTGTAATTAATGCGATGTTTTCAAGATATTCATTTATTGTTACAACAAGGTCTGACTCATCATTTTCGTTGCCGGTTTTTTTGTTGTCGCAAAATTCTTTAATTCCGTTTATCAAACTCTCAATATTTTCATAACGGCTTTTCCCTTCTGTTGAAATATCCTGTTTTAAATCTGCAAGTATTCCCGATTCGGCTATTAAATCTCTGGCGAATTCAAAAGCATCTGTAATAAACGCCTTTGTTGTAAAGTTTTCGATAAAATCAACAAAATCACGTAATTTTTTGTATGTATGAGGTTTTATGTCGCTCGAAGCGATATTTTTTGATTTGACTGCATCAAACAGACTTTTTTGTTCCGAACTTGCAAATATTTGCAGGCGTTCCATTGTTGTATTGCCGATTCCGCGTGTCGGATAATTTATAATACGTTTGAACGCTTCATCATCGCTGTGATTTACGCAAAGGCGAAGATATGCAATAAAATCTTTGATTTCCGCACGTTGATAAAACGAAAGACCTCCGTAGATTTTGTATGGAATGTTTTTTCGACGCAAAGCATCTTCAAAAACCCGCGACTGTGCATTTGTTCTGTACAATATTGCAAAATTACCGTATGATATTCGTTTTTTACGAAATACCTCCGATATTGAATTTACAATCAAAAATCCTTCTTCCTGATCGGTATAAGATTTTATCACGCCTATTTTTTCGCCTGTTTCGCCTTTTGAAAAACACGTTTTTTTCAGTTGATTTGAATTATTTTTTATGACGGAATTTGCAGCATTAACAATGGTTTGAGTAGAACGATAATTTTCTTCCAGTTTAAATTCCCGATAATTCGGATAATCGTTTCGGAAATTCAAAATATTTTCTATTCGTGCGCCGCGAAAAGCGTAAATACTTTGAGCATCATCACCAACAACGCACACATTACCATGCGGCTCGGCAAGTTTTTTGATTATCATGTATTGCGAATAGTTTGTATCCTGATATTCATCAATTAAAATATATTTAAATTTATCCTGATATTTTTTCAAAACATCAATATGGTCGCGAAACAAAATATTGGTTTTGAGTAATAAATCATCAAAATCCATTGCATTTGCAAGTCTGCATTTTTGAACGTATGCAGCATAGATATTGAGAATATAAGGTTTTCCCTGCTTTTGATCTTCTCCAATAATTTTCACATTGGATGCATAATAATCAGGAGTAACAAGCGCATTTTTTGCCTTTGATATTCTTGACAGAACTTCGTTTGGTTTGTATTTTGTTTCGTCGTAGCCAAGTTCGTTTATTATTGATTTTATCAAACTTTTTGAGTCGGCTGTATCGTATATTGTAAAATTTTCGGAAAAACCTGTTGCATCAGGTTCGGAACGAAGTATGCGTGCAAATATAGAATGAAAAGTTCCCATCCACAGGTTGTAAGAGTTTTGTCTGCCTGCAATACTTTTTATGCGTTCTCGCATTTCGTTTGCTGCTTTGTTTGTAAAAGTAAGAGCGAGAATATTCTGTGGCGCAATGCCTTGCGAAATCATGTAGGCAATGCGATATGTGAGTGTTCGCGTTTTTCCCGAACCTGCGCCTGCTATTATCAACGATGCGCCGTTAATTTCGGTTGCTGCTCTGTATTGTCTTTCGTTTAGCCTGTTTCTTAAATCTTCCAATGTAAAAATATAATAATGGTTTTTTATGCATCTTTTTCTTTTTCACATGGAGAAGAATTTTCACTTATCCAGTTCCCGAAATATTCATCGTATCCAAAATCAATTTTAAATCCGGAAACAGCATCGCAATCAAATAAAAATTCCAGAGGAAAAGTATGTCCTTGCATGCGAAACTCAAATTTGTTGCCATTCACATGAATCAATTCTCTTTTCCAGCCTTGTTTTCCTATTGTGATAAACAATTTTTCGTTTTCTGCAATTATTTTGGCATCGCCTAAAATTTTGTTATGATATATATTGATAAACTCGTCATATTGTCGGCTTTCTATAAATTCATCTTTGCTGTTTTCGTCTTTCTTTTTTGCCTTTTTTTCGGATTCTTTGATAAATTCTCCAAACATTTCGGCATGATAATCCTTGTTAGGTTTTCCAAACATAAACCAGTCAATTACATTGCGCATAATTGTATATCGCGGCGCTCCTGGCGATTCTGAATTTGCAAGAATAACAATTCCCAAATCAATTTCGGGAACAAAAGCGCAAAGCGTTGTAAATCCCCATGTTGTTCCTGTGTGATAATAAAGTCGATAACGGTTTGTCTGTTCTATAAACCAGCAATGTCCGTAAACTGTTATTCGTGCCGAATCCATGCTTGTAATTATTTGTCCTATGTGCAAATATTTCATGTTTTTTTCCGAAATTAGTTCTTTTCCATCGTTTTGTCCTTTGTTAAGATGAAATTTCGACCATTTAATCAAGTCGGTTGCAGTTGAATTAATTGAACCTGCGGGACCAATAACCGTAAGCCAGAACAGCGCGCGGTCGTCATCATATAACCATTTGTTTTGTATTCCGTTGTCATATTCAAATTCGCACGACATGCTACGGTTTTCGCTGTTCAAAAATCCTTCTTCATTTACCGATGATTCTGTCATTCCGAGAGGTTCGAATATGCGTTCGCGAATATTTTCTTCCCATGATTTACCTGTATATTTTTCAATCAATTTTGATGCTATTATAAATGTTATATTGTTGTATGCGTAGGTAGAACGCAACTCGTTTTTTGGTTTGAAATACTGTAACATATCATAAATATCGTTTCGGTCGTAGCCGAGATTTGGAATATAAGTGCCGGCCTGTTCGCGCAAACCGCTGCGATGCGTCATAATATCGCGTATCTGCATGGATTTTGTTGCAAGCGAATCATACATTTTAAAATCAGGAAGATGGTCAATAATTTTATCATTCCAGTTTAATTTTCCTTCGTCAACGAGCATTGCAACCAGCGCTGCCGTAAAAGATTTTGATACCGAACCTATTTGAAAAACAGTATTTTCGTCAATCGGCAAAAATTCTTCCGGCGACTTTGTGCCAAATCCTTTTTTCAATATCACATCATTATCTTTTAATATTGCAACAGCCATTCCGGGAATTTTCCAGTCGTGCATTACAATATTAACAATGCTGTCAACTTTTTTAGTGATTGTTGTGTTGTCTTGTGCCTGTGTCTTTTGCATTACAACAAAAGACATTACGATAAAAATTACAAATATTTTTTTCATTGTTTTTTGTTTTTATTTCGGCGTCAAAGATACAAATCTATTATGAATTATCAATTATTAATCACTAATTAGTTGAAAACAAATATTCCTCCATGCAGTCGTCAAGTAAAAACTGTGCCATCAATGGTCAAAAACAGACAGTAAAAAACAACCGCCAATCATAAATTATGTAAAAAGACTAAAAAAATGCTCTTTTGTTAATTATTAATCATCAATTATTTATATCTTTGTAGGTTCATTTTCGCAAAAAAGAAATTAACTAATTAATATATAAAAAGATATGACGAAAATTAAAATTGGTATTAACGGATTTGGCAGAATCGGACGTTTGGTTTTCCGTGCTGCCTTAACGAAAAATGATATCGAAGTTGTCGGAATTAACGACCTTATTGATGTCGATTACATGGTTTACATGTTAAAGTATGATTCTGTACATGGAAAATTTAACGGAACGGTTGAAGCAAAAGATGGCAAACTTGTTGTAAACGGACACGCCATTCGTGTTACAGCCGAAAGAGATCCTGCAAATTTGAAATGGAATGAAGTCGGAGCTGAATATATTGTAGAATCAACAGGATTGTTTCTTACAAAAGAAAAAGCCGAAGCTCACATTGCAGCAGGCGCAAAATGCGTTGTTATGTCAGCGCCGTCAAAAGATGATACACCAATGTTTGTTATGGGTGTTAATCACAAGGAATATAAAGGACAAACAATAGTATCAAATGCCTCGTGTACAACAAACTGCCTCGCACCTTTGGCAAAAGTTATTCACGACAAATTCGGTATTATTGAAGGATTGATGACAACTGTTCACGCTACAACGGCAACACAAAAAACCGTTGACGGACCTTCATTAAAAGACTGGCGCGGCGGACGTGCAGCATCCGGTAATATTATTCCGTCGTCAACAGGAGCTGCAAAAGCGGTAGGAAAAGTAATTCCTTCGTTAAACGGAAAACTTACGGGAATGTCTTTGCGCGTTCCTACATTGGATGTTTCGGTTGTTGACCTTACATGTCGTTTGGAAAAATCGGCAACATACGCTGAAATTTGCACAGCCGTAAAAGAAGCCGCAGATGGAGAACTTAAAGGAATTTTAGGTTATACGGAAGATGAAGTTGTTTCATCCGATTTTGTCGGCGAATCACGCACATCGGTGTTTGATATAAAAGCAGGGATTGCTCTTAACGACAATTTTGTGAAACTTGTTTCGTGGTATGATAACGAATGGGGTTATTCAAACAAAGTTATAGAATTGATTCAATACATGGCAACGGTGTAATGAATAGTTGGTTTTTTTCAGAAAAACGTCGGCTTTTGGTCGGCGTTTTTTATTTTCCAATATTTTTCGTTGTTTGTATTCTGATAAATTAAAAATCCTTACAATGTGCTTCATGTTTTCTGATAATCAAATAACTGCCCATTATTACCTGTTATTATTTTTGAAAAAATTATAAACTTTGCAGGAATTACGTATATATAACGCTTTTTAAAGTTTTACTTCAAAAAAATTTAAGTAACTTTGTCAAATATTTTGGAGATGTTTAATGAAAATATGTTTATTGCTTATATTTGTTGCTACATTTTGCTTTTCTGTTGCAGCGCAGGATGATGTTTCGTATGAATTGCAAAATAATGTACATTTGCAGATGTTGAAACAGGCAAAACAGTTACACCGTGAGTATCGTTTTGCCGAAGCCATCGCTATTTGCGAAGACATAATAAATTCACATACGGCAGAATCGCATATTCTGGATTCGGCGCGGCTGCAAATTGTTGTTTGCGAAAATTCGCGCAATCTTGTTAATTATGTTTTCGAGCCAAAAATAACAGGAAAACAACAAATTGCAATCAACGAGTTCATACGCAGTTATGACAGTTTGCAAAACGGATATTTTGCGCCAATTGCCAAATCGATGCTGATGGATGCCGATGAAGGTAACGAACATAATTTGCCTGTGGTTTTTTATCCGAACTCGAACAGCCAAAATGCGAATGTGATTTATTTTTCGAGCTACGGCAAAGATGGTAAAAGCGGTTTGGATATTTATAAAATAAATCGTATTGATGATACGTTATGGAGTGAACCGGAATTGCTTGAAACAACTGTAAATACTCAGTTTGATGAAATATATCCTTACGTTACCGAAGATGGGAAAACGCTTTATTTTGCTTCCAACGGACATTACGGAATGGGAGGTTTTGATTTGTTCAAATGTACTTTCGACACAAAAACAGGAACTTGGAAGCAAGCTGAAAATTTAGGATTTCCGCTTTCATCTCCTTATGATGATTTTTTGTATATTCCCGATAACGATAATGAATTTGCATGTTTCAGTTCAACACGTAATTGCGATAACGGAAATGTTTTTATATATAAAACCGAAATAGCTGTAAATCCGAACTATAAATCGGTTGACAATTATAAAGAATTGCAACAAATAGCAGTTCTTGATGTTGCTGTTGAAGATACCGAAGACGATGAAATAATAGAAATAAATATCGAAGGATTAAAAGATAATGAAAATTACATACAAATGTTGAAAGCCGCTCGATATTATAATTGTAAATTTAACGAAATCCAAAAATCGCTTGACAGTCTGCGTGATAAAATATCAGATGTTGATGACGTCGAACGTCAAAATATAGAAAGCAGTATATTAAACAAAGAAAACGAATTATTTGATGTGCAAACTGTTGTAAGTCGGTTGTCAATATACATAAGCAAATCGGAATTTGATTTTATAACCAAAGCAATACAGCCCACATTAAACGATGATTTGAAATTATTTGCAGATATTGAAGTTCAGACAAAAAAAGAAAGAAAAAACAATATTGAAACTTTTGGTAAAAAAACGCATGGCAACCTGAAATCATCTCCCGATATAAACGTATTGCCTCACCAACTTACCGAACAGGAAATGTTTAGTTTCACGGTGAACGAAAAAATTATTGTGGCGCATGATTATGAATTGCCGAATGACCTTGTTTACAGAATACAGGTTATTTCGATTCCGACAGATAAAGAAATAGAACAGGAATTTTTTAAAAATTGCAGTCCCATCACCACCGAAATATATAAAAACATGCGAAGATATTATATCGGATTGTTCAGAAAACAGACGGACGCGGAAACAGCAATGATACAATTGAAAACATTAGGATTTAAGGATATTTTTATTTCAGCATGGAATAATAAAGAATCAATAACTCTGCGCGAAGCAAAAAATGTGGAAGCCAAACAAAAATTTCCAATAATAACAAAAACAAACCCGAAAATAGATAATAATATTAATAAAATTTATCGAGTAACTATTGGCACAGTCGATGACCAAAAAACTGTAATGCAGATTATTAGCAAATATGCAGTCGGAAAAGACATATCAAAAATAATTAATTCCGATAATAAAATAGTTTACAGTATAGGAAATTTTACTACCTTTGAGCAGGCTGTTGATTTGCGTGAAAAATTTATTGCGCACGAAATCACAGACGTAAACGTTAATGAATTAACAACAAATAATTAGATAAAATGACAACGGTTATAGTACTCATAATTTTGGGAGTTCTGCTTTTAATTGCAGAAGTTGTGATTTTGCCCGGATTTGGTTTTGCGGGCATTGCAGGAGGCGCTTCTGTTATTATAGGAATTATTCTTGCATACAATGTTAGTATAATGATGGGACATGTTACCGTTTTGGGCGCTTTAATTTTGTGCGTTGTTGCAATATATTTTTCACTGCGGGCAAAAACATGGCAGCGGCTTTCGCTGACCAAAAGTATTGACAGCACGGTAGATATTTCACCATCGCTGAAAAATATACAAATAGGAGACGAAGGCATTGCTATTACACGTTTGTCGCCAATGGGAAAAGTACGTATAAAAAATGTTGATGTAGAAGCACGAAGCATATTGGGATTTATTGACCATAATGCAAAAATTGTTGTTTTGAAATTTGAAGATTCTAAAGTGATTGTAACTAAAATTGAAAATTAACTATATTATAAACAATATTATAAATAACAAATTAAAAATTATCAAATTATGGATGCAGGTTTACAGTTTACATTAATCTGGATTGGTGTTGCAATTATCGGAATATGGTTGATTGCATATTTTGTGCCGGTAGGATTATGGTTTCAGGCAATGCTTTCGGGCGTGCGTATTTCATTAATACAGCTTGTATTGATGCGTTGGCGAAAAGTATCGCCGCAAACAATTGTTCGTTCAATGATTACAGGAACAAAAGCAGGACTTAAACTCGATGCAAATTTGCTCGAGGCTCATTATCTTGCAAAAGGAGATGTTCCGAAAGTGGTCAATGCTCTCATTTCTGCCGACAAGGCAAATATTTCTCTGGATTTCAAAATGGCTGCTGCTATTGATTTGGCGGGGCGCGATGTTTTTGAAGCCGTACAAATGTCGGTAAATCCTAAAGTTATTAACACTCCGCCTGTTACTGCAATGGCAAAGGACGGTATTCAGCTTATCACAAAAGCGAGAGTAACAGTTCGTGCAAACATAAAACAACTGGTCGGCGGAGCAGGCGAAGATACGGTTTTGGCGCGTGTCGGCGAAGGAATAGTATCGTCAATAGGGTCGTCGCTGTCGCATAAAGCAGTGCTGGAAAATCCCGATTCGATTTCAAAAGTTGTACTTGCCAAAGGATTGGATGCAGGAACAGCATTTGAAATACTGTCTATTGATATTGCCGATATTGATATAGGACGTAACATCGGCGCAGTTTTGCAAATGGATCAGGCAAATGCCGACAAAAATATAGCGCAGGCAAAAGCCGAAGAAAAACGTGCGATGGCAGTCGCCATAGAACAGGAAATGAAAGCAAAAGCACAGGAAGCGCGTGCAAAAGTTATTGAAGCCGAAGCGCAAATTCCATTGGCAATGGCAGAAGCTTTCAGAAACGGAAATCTCGGAATTATGGATTATTATAAAATGAAAAATATCCAAGCCGATACGGATATGCGCGATAATATAGCAAAGCCAAAGCCAAAATAATTAATTATTACGCATAAAATTAATAAATATTAAAAAACTTTTGTATCTTTGTCGCCCAAATTGAAATTATCGGAATGTTACGATAAAGTACAAAAGGTTTTCAGGTGAGGTGGGTGAGTGGCTGAAACCAACAGTTTGCTAAACTGTCGTACTCGAAAGGGTACCGGGGGTTCGAATCCCCCCCTCACCGCAAAAAAGCGAGATTTATAAAATATTTCTCGCTTTTCTTTTAGAAAATTGTTTGTCAAAATCCTGAAATAATTTTTTATAATGTTCCGAATAATATCTAAAATCGCAATTTATCTCAATGTTTTCATTGCACATTGTAAAATCAATCAAATATCAATAAATATGCCTGTTTGCAATCATTTTCAATTGTATATTTTTAATACTCTTAAAAAATATTTTTAATTTTGATGTAATAAAATGCGCCGAATTACGTTATTTATATAAACGCACAATTAAAGAATGAACACGAATCAATTTAATAATGAAATACTGAAACATGCAGATAAGATTTATCGACTTGCAAAATCAATTTTGTGCGACGAACATGCAGCGCAGGATGCCGTTCAGGATTTGAATTTGAAATTATGGGAAAAGCGAGACAAACTTGACGGTATTGAAAATATTACAGGATTTATTCTGCGTTCAACACGAAATTTGTGCCTTGACAAACTGCGGCAAAAACATGACGAAAATGTATTGTCGGATGATTTGGAATATACAGAATCAGACCCGTACATGAAACTTGAAAAAAAGGATATGGCAACACGAATAACAATATTGATAAACCGTTTGCCGGAATTACAGAGAACAATAATGAGAATGAGAGATGTGGAAGAATTGGAATTTAATGAAATTGCGGAAATTACATCGTTAACGGAAAATGCTGTTCGTGTAAATCTTTCGCGGGCAAGACAGAAAATAAGAGAACAGTTATTAGCAAATTAACAAATTAATAATGAACAAATGAACCGAATTGAAAAAATAAACAAACTTTTGGATTTGTACTTTGCAGGCGACACAACGACTGAACAGGAACAGGAGTTGAAAAAATATTTTGCTTCGGAAAATATTGCCGCAGAGCATAAAATATATCAGCAACTTTTTGATGCATTTGAAACGGAAAAATCAGAAAAATATCCCGACAGCCTGCCGAAGATAAAACCGTCTGCAATACGCAAAAAAATATTTGTAATGCCGTTAATATCAACGGTAATCGCAGCAAGTATTTTAATGTTGATTGGAATTTTTCAAACCGAACGTTTCGACAGTTATGTTATAATAAACGGAAAACGCATAAACGACAAAGAACTTGCGCTGCACATAGCACAGGCAAAAATCAGCAAGGTTTCGGAATCGCTGAAATCGGGCATGAAGCCGATAAACAGTATGAATGTACTACACGAAAGCATGGAATCACTGCAAAAAGTAAAAAATATAAAAAATAAAATGAAAAATACATTTAATAAAGTACACATTAAATTATAAAAAATTATGAAAAAATTAACTATTTTAGTCGTAACATTGCTGTTGATGGCAATGACGGCGCAGGCTCAAGCTATTGAGAAATTACTAAACAAGTATTCAAACAACGAAAGTTGCAGTTACGTATCATTAAGCGCGGATTTGCTTCAATTCGGATTAAGTTTTGTTGATAAAAAATCCGCAGATGTTGATTCTTTTATCAAAAATGAACTGTCTAAAATCACAGGGTTAAAAGTGTTGACAGTGGAAAAGGAAAAGGAAGCAGACCAAAAACTGATGGATGAAATAATGCAGGAATTAAATAACATTCTTAAAAAGGATTCCAAATCCGAACCCATTATCGAAACCAAAGACAAAGGAGAGGTTACAAAAATATATCTAACAGGCGAAGGCTTGATTTTAATGACAAAAGAACCCGATGAACTTTCTATTGTTTTTATTTCAGGAGAATTGTCAAAACAGGCAATTAAGGACATTATTTCCAAAGCGAACAAAAAATAACACCGGTTTTTTATTTTTAATTTTAATTGAAACCGACTCCGCAAGAGTCGGTTTTTTGTCATTAATACGCAACAAACGCAATTTCACCGATACGCTAAAAATAAAATTAAGCAAAACCGTCAATGATTTTGCAGGCATATCAGTTTTTACTCAAATATTCTTTTGATTTTTTTATCAGTTCACTGTTTACGCCGAGTATTTCGGCTATGCGTATTGCTTCGCGAGGAGCGTTTGTACGGTTGTCTTCGACAAGAGAATAATCAATATGTTTTTCTATATTTTTTTCATCTGTGGCTTCGTTGGTATCAATCAATCCGCGTACACGCAAACGTTTGCATGATGAAGTAATTTTATCGTAATGCGTTGTTATGAAACTGCAAACATTGCGTTCGTCAAGCATGTCAAGCATTGCATTGACGATAGCGCTTCCTTCGGCGGGATTGGTTGTGCGTGCAAGTTCGTCAATCAGCACAAGCAAATGTTTGCCGCTTTCGATTTCCGTCAATATCGCATCCGCATTTTTCATTTCTGCGGCAAAAGACGACAAGCCCTGCAAATGATTTTGTTCATCATCAATACAAATCATAACTTTATCAACAGGCGTTATTTCTGCTTCTGCGGCAGGCACATAAAAGCCGAATTGACAAAGATACTGCGACAGAGCAAGCGTTTTCAGCAAAACCGTTTTTCCGCCCATATTTATGCCTGTAATCAAAACAGGATACTGCCCGAATGAAATATCCACAGGCTGATATTTTTTCCCTTGACCAGACAGCAAATCTTTGAGTTGAGGATTAAACAGCGCTTTGTACGATGTCGTTTTTTCAACAATGCGGGGCTTGCATAAATGTTCGCTTATTGCCTGTTTTGCCTTTGCAACAAGCATGTCAAGATATGCTGTTTGATACAGCGCGGTATTCAAATCATCGGAATACGGCTGTAATTTTTCACAAAGTTGCTTGCGAATTTTATCTTCAAGTTCCGTTATTTTTTGATATAAATCGGATGTGTCATTCTCATTTTTTTGTTTGATTAATTTGCGCAAAGATACCAGTTCGGCAGAATATGCGTCATAAATATAAAATGTTGCAATACGTGTTTTTTCAGGGTCGAGGATATTTATTATATCCGACACATCGGGAAATTCAATAATATTTAATTCCGCCGAAAGTTGCCTTATATCATCGGCAATGACTGCAAATTTTTTGATTTCAAATAACTCAATATCGCTTAAAGGTATTGACTTTGCAAGATTTTGTAAGGTTCCGCCTATATCCAGAATTTGCGAAAGTTTGTTTTCAATATCCGAAAATATTTTGTCGTTTTGATTTTGTTTAAGCAATGATACCGTTTCTTCGATTTTGTTTAATTCGTTTTCGATTTGATTTTTGTCGGTCATAAATGTTTGCAAATAAAGATAGCGTTTAGCCAAAGAAGATTTCAAATCCAGTTTGGAAAGGAGATAAAAAAGCCCCAAAGTATCGTTTGTCGCTTTTCGCAATGATGTTATGTTTATATTATTTGCCATTATGAGTTTATTAGTAATCAGGCTGTAAAATTAATAAAATAAAGTTAGATACGAAAAAATATTGTATGGAAATGTTTCGATTTTCTGTTCCTTAAAAGATTGCTGATGTTCAGGAAACATTTTAACGGATTAACCTAAAACGAGGTTTTTTGTATTTAAAATATTGATTTTTTGTTTTAAAATATGGATTTCCTCGCTCAAAGCATCAAATTTTACTCCCAAAACATCCGATTTGACTTTTTTAACATCAAAGTCCTAACTGAAAGCATCAAATTATACTTTTCGAACATCAAATTTCACACTTAAAACATCAAAATTAAATATTATCTACGCTTGCGCGGATGAGATTAAAAGATAAGTTTCTAAATTTTCAGTTTGATTTTAATTTTGCCGAGCAACCAAGTTATTCCTGTTGCGGCAAAAGCAAACAGCATTGATTTTACAAGCCCTCCAAAGCCTGCACGCGCAAATTCGGGAAAAGTAATTGCGGCAAGAGATGCGATGCCGTACCATATCGAAGGCACAAGATAGCATGTAAGCGTGCCTGTGCCTGCCGGTTTGATGATGCTAAACCATGACTGTTTGTTTTTAACATCTGCGAGCAGGTAAATCAAAATAAGGCACGCAAATGATATGGCTGTGCAGTAAAAAATCCATGTGCATGTTTCCTGTAATTTTGAAATTATAAAATATCTGTGAGCAATGGTTGCCGCCGCAAACATCAATACGGCAACGGCAATACATGTGGAAAAAAGCTTTTTAAAATTTTGCCTGTGTCGATTTCTCTGTATCAGCATGGATGCGATAATTCCTGCAAAGGCAAGCGATTGAAAACTGCCGTTGCCCGGAATAAAACCCGCAAAACCGACCTTTGATGCAAATCCCGTATTTGCCGAAATACACAGAAGCGTAAAAAATATCCACGCAAGTATGTTAGGTAAAAATTTGTTTTTTGTAAAGATAAAAATAACGGATGTATAAAAATACGTCCAGCCTATAAGCCCAAGTATCTGCCACCATCCGGGACGCATCCCAACAAAGCCATCGGCATTTGCTCCCTTAAACAGAAACAAATAAAAAACAAGAGCGAAGATTAAGATGTTTTTTAATAATTTTAATACGTTACGACTGCGCATAAAAGCGGCTGTTATCGGTATAAGCGCACAAACCGCAATCACCGCATACTGAAAAATATATTGCGCGCCTGCGGCAAATCCCACAGTAATAAAACTCGAAACAGGCGAAATTTCATGTGTTGCAGGTTTGCCAACAAATAAAAATGCAAGTATAACAAGTATTAGCCAGCCTGAAATATGTAATGCCTCGAATATTTTTTTTGTTATTCCTTCGGCTTTCGGATATGCGTTCCATATCATAAAGAAAGCGATAATTGATACCAGTTTGAGCCATTGAGGCGCGATGCCCATCATGTTTGCCGTATGGGAAAAACCGTTCATCGAAAACAGCCCCATTGTCAAAAGCGCAACAGTTCGCTGCGATATATGCGAAAATATTTGAACCTGCGAATCGCCTTTGCTGATTCGATTTTGTACTGCAAACGGTATCGACAGCCCCACGCAAAAGAGGAAACAGGGAAAAACAACATCCGACAGCCCGAGCATGTCTTCGTTTGCTGCGGCATGATGCAGCCAATGCGGCACGGTATTTCCAAGTCCGGGAATGTCGTTTACAAAAATCATTAAAAGCATTGTCAGCGCTCTGAAAATATCAATAGATTCTATCCGCACTACTTTGTTTTTCATAAGGTGAATTAGTTTATTAATTTTATATCAAAGAAATTGTATAATCTGCAAAATCAGACGAATTTAAAACGATTTCCCCATTTTTATATAATTTTTCAGCTAATTTCAATGCATCTTCGTTTGTTTCTGCTTCCATCTCTACCACTATAGTATTAATTTCTGATATTTCAACTTGAATTTTTTTCAGTTCCATCGTATTCTTTTTTTATTTGAGCAAAAATAAATTTGTTTCAATTATAAAATCTCATTCAATCAGTTCAAGTTCATCAACTAAATGTTTTGCGTCAGAAAATTTGTCGATTATAAACAGAACGTAACGAATATCAACGGAAATATTGCGGCAATAGTTCGGGTCAAACATGATGTCGCTCATTGTTGATTCCCAGCAACGGTCAAAATTTAATCCTATCAACTGTCCGTATGCATTTAATACGGGACTTCCGGAGTTGCCGCCTGTTGTGTGGTTGGATGCCAGAAAAGCAACAGGAAGTTCGCCTTTTTCGTTTGTATATTTTCCAAAATCTTTGGTTGAATGTAAAACTGCAAGTTGATCAGGAATTTTATAATCGTCTATATCTTCATTGCGGCTTTTTTCAATAATTCCATCCAGCGTTGTGTAATGTTTGTAAATCGTTCCGTCAACAGGCGCAAAACCTTCGACTTTACCGTAGGCTACACGCAGAGTTGAATTTGCATCGGGATAAAGATTTTTGTCGGTTTGCATCTCCATTTGTCCGCGCATGAAAAGACGTTGTTTCAATGCAAGCGTTTGGTAAAGTTCCTGCATTTTTGGCGCAATGTTTTTCTCATAAAACTCGGCAAATGATCTGTAAAAAACAACGGCAATATCGCTGTTAAATTCATTCGACATTCCGTCCGTATCATTCAAAAATTCGTTTACCCACGCCTGGTTTGCAAGTTTTGTGCCGTCATATATTTTGTTTGATATTTGTATAAAATCGTTGTTATTTTCCGTGCAAAGTTTTACAAAAGCATCGGCATGATATTCTTTGGAAATATTGTTGTAAAATGTTTGCATCACTTCGGCAAATATCTTTTTATCGGTTTCGTAACTGTAATTTTTGAAAAAATCTGCCGTTGATTTCTTTAACGCTTCTATTCTTTTTTGTTTTTTTTCTTCTGTTTTTTCTTTGAAAACATAATTTAATCTTTCGGCAAATCTTATAATTTCTGCAGCCATAACGGCTTCGGTGAAGTAATCGTTAATCAGCGAATATGTATTTAATTCATCATATATCTGTTTGAAATCGGCGAGCAGATTTTTATAAACAGAGCGTGAACCGTCCTTATCAATCCATTCGGTAAAACGTTTTTCAAATTCAATTTTTTTATTCACTGCGTCCAACCGCTGTAATCCAAGATATTCTCCTTGCCATTTTTTCCATGCGTTTGCAATGCCTGCCTGTTTTGATGCGTATTTTATTCGTATTTCTATATTATTTGCCATGTCGGCATTTATGATATTCAGGCGTTGCGTGCGCAATTTTATTTTGTGCGGATTATGTTTCAGCAACATGTCAACTGCATACGATGGTAAATATTCCTGAGTTCTTCCCGGAAATCCATAAATAAACGTAAAGTCGTTTTCGTGGTAGCCGTTCATTGATATTTTCAGGTACTGCGTTGGTTTGTATGGAATATTATCCTGCGAATATTGAGCGGGTTTATTGTCTTTGTCTG
Source organism: Prevotellaceae bacterium (assembly GCA_031255755.1). Taxonomy (GTDB): domain Bacteria; phylum Bacteroidota; class Bacteroidia; order Bacteroidales; family UBA932; genus JAIRKV01. The sequence continues at coordinate 26,192 of JAIRRX010000033.1, forward strand.
TGTATATTCTGAAAACCGAAAAATCGCCTGTATGGCGAGGCCACATCCAGTTGTCTGTATCGCCGCCGAACTTGCCTATTGCATCAGGCGGAGTTCCCACAAGCCGCACATCGCTGTAAACTTCATAAATATATAAAATGTATTGATTGCCGTAATAAATAGGTTTCACAGCAGTTTCAAATCTTCCGTTGTCTTCGGCTTTTTTTGCAATCGCTACGGAACGGGCGTATGTTAAACTGTCGCGAATAGCTTCCGAAGTATTATCGTCAATATCCTGTAATATTTGAGATGTAACATCTTCCATTTTGTAAAGAAATTTAACCGTCAAATTCGGATTCGGCAATTCTTCGCTGTATGATTTAGCCCAAAAGCCTTTGTCAAGATAATTATTTTCAACGGAACTGTGATATTGAATCTGTCCATATCCGCAATGATGATTTGTAAACAGTAATCCGTTTTTTGAAACCACAACACCCGTACATCCTCCGCCAAACTGTACGACAGCATCTTTCAAACTCGAATTGTTTATGTCGTAAATATCCTGCGCCGTAAGTTTAAATCCTTTTTTCTGCATGTCTTCAACTGTATATTTTTGCAGTATTGGCAGCCAGATACCTTCATCGGCGGTCGCTGTAAATGCTGCAATCGTAATAATACAAACTGTTATAATTAATTTTTTCATAATATGTTGATTTTTTATTTTACAATATTTTTGATTTCTAATTTCGTACAAACTTATGATATTTTCCGCGTAAATACAAATTAAAGCAAAAACTTTTGATGATGCTAAAAAGTATTTTACAGTTTAAATTTGATAACCGTTATTTTTTTAATTAGAAAATCATTGCAAAATTAATTTGAAACATATTTTTTGACAAATCACATGAAAACAAAACATTAAAAAATAATATAATTTCACAGCGATATTGTTCCTTAGTATAAATTATTGACAAAAAGAATATGCAATGTAAAAAAATGACAATCGAAAGTTGATAATTAATTTATATGAAATTTTAAAAAATAATTTTTGTTATGTAGTAAAAATAAAATTTATACCTTTGTGCAATAAATAAATTTTATCAGCAAAAAATAATGAAATATTAATCATCTAAAAAAACAATGTTGTTATGAAGAAAATTTTAACGGCAATTCTTCTGATTATGAGTGTTCATGCCGGATACTCGCAACAATTTGCTAAAAATATAAGCAAAAGTAATGAAGATATTGTAAATCCAAAAAAGAAAGACAATCCCAAAACATGGATTGACCGCGCCGACTTGATGCGCAAGATTTATGACGAACCGACGTCAAAAATGCCTGATATCGTGCGTGAAGCCGAATTGCCCCTGTTTCTCAGAGGCGAGCAGTTATTATCAACAGAACAGACAACTGTTGATGGAAGTGAGTACAAAGTACTTGTGTATTCTAACAAAGAATTATATGTGGATGGTGAAGGAATAGTTGCGGCTGTCAGAATCACGAAAACCGAAATTGACAATCCTCTCGACAAAGCGCTTGAAGCATACGTGAAAGCCTCAGAACTTGGCGGCGATACTAAAAAAATACGCGAAGGACTTGACGCTCTCAACGCAGCATTTTCAAAATATGCTTTTGGTGAATATTATGCAGGAAATTTTGCCGCTACAGTCGATGGATTTAAAAAAGCGATAGAATGTTCATCGCATCCTGCTGTTGGCAGAATAGATACCGGCTTAATATACAACGTAGGTTTTATAGCAATGAGAAGCAATGACTATAAAACAGCAGAAGAATATTACAAAAAAGCCGCAGAATACAACTATCAGGAAGGTGATATTTATGCAAGCATATATAATGCAATTCGCAGTCAGGGAACTAAAAATGACACTGTGCGTGCGGGAGATGCATTGATGGAAGCGTATAAAAAATATCCTACAAACCTCAGTATTTTGGGAACACTGGTAAATCACTATCTCGGAATAGGCGAAGATCCAAAAATAATTATTCCCATACTGCACGATGCGCAAAAAGCGGCATCAGACCAGAAAAATGCATCGCTGTATTATGTTGAAGGCAATCTGCACATGCAGTTGAAAGACGAAGAAAGCGCAATAAAAGCATACGAAGCGGCTATTGAAATTGATCCGCAGGGAGCAAACGCATATTATATGCTTGGTACGCTGTATTACAACCGCGGAGTTAATATACTCAACGCATCCAATGATAAAATCGGAAAAGAATACGAAATAGAAATTGAAAAAGCAAATACGGAATTTAAAAAATCAATAGAGCCTCTTGAAAACGCCTTTGAGTTGAATCCTAAAGAAAGAGCCTTTGCTGATGCTCTGCGAAGCGTTTATTTCCGTTTCCGTGACGAAAATCCCGAGATGCAGGCAAATTATGAAAAATATAAAACAATTTGCGATGAACTGGAATAGGGTTGTTTGAAAAAATTTATTTTTAAATGGAAGGTGTCTGTTTTATAGACACCTTTTTTTGTATTTTCGCTAAAACTCGGATATTACATTATAAAAATACATATCGCTGTTTTTTATCGTTTAATTTTAATTTTACAGCAAAATATCTAACTTTGCGAATGATTGAAGCATAAAACATGCAAATTATAGAAATACAAACAGCGACAGGCAAACATTCAAAAATATTTACAGGCGAAGATTTTACTGATTTTCAAAATCATTTGCCTGCTCAAAATGTCGTTATTATCATTGATGAAAATATTTTTGATTTGTATCGTGATTTTTTCAAAAAGTTTCAATGTATAAAAATACAGGCAACCGAAAATAATAAAACACTGAAAACTGTTGAAAATATAATTTTAAAACTGATTGAACTGCAAGCAGACAGGTCAACGTTTATTGTTGGAGTCGGCGGAGGAATTACCTGTGATATTGCAGGATTTACAGCATCGGTTTATATGCGCGGTTTGCCGTTCGGATTTATTTCTACATCGCTGCTGTCGCAGACAGATGCTTCGATTGGAGGAAAAAACGGAGTGAATTGTTGCAGTTTGAAAAATATGATTGGAACTTTCAACCAACCTGAATTTGTGATTTGCGATATTAATATGCTTGATACTCTTCCCGAAAAAGAATTTATCTGCGGAATGAGCGAAATCATTAAAATTGCTTTGATAAAAGATGCAGTAATGTTTGATTTTATTGAAATCAAAACTGCTATGATTTTAAAACGCGATAAAAAAATTTTGCAGGAATTAATTACAAAATCAATACGGCATAAAGTTGAAATTGTCGGCTGTGATGAATTTGACAAAGGTGAACGGCGGATTTTGAATTTCGGACATACGCTTGCTCACGCTATTGAACCGAATGACGGCTCTCCACATGGATTTGCGGTAAGTATCGGAATAATGTTTGCAGCAAAAATTTCACAGCATTTTGGTTTTATATCAACAGTTGATGTTATGCGTATCAAAAATCTGCTTTCTGCATTTGGCTTACCTGTGCGTACGGATATTGACGATGAAATACTGTTCAAAACTCTTATTTCCGATAAAAAAAGAAATGACGGAGGCATAAATTTTATACTGTTAAACAAAATAGGAGAAGCAACCGAAAAGAACATAGAAATAGATGTTTTCAAAACGTTAATTTCAACTTTCAAATAATTATGATTTGCGTAAGTATTATAGAGCAGAATATTGAAAAATGCATTGAAATATTGAAAAAATGCGAAATGGCGGAATTGCGTTTGGACAAAATACAGCCCAATTCTGTCGAATTACAAAAACTTTTGGCTTTTAATATTCCGATAATCGCAACTTGTCGCGAAGGAGTTTACAGCGATGATGAACGGATGGAACTGTTGACAGCCGCAGTAAAAAACGGAGCCAGCCATATTGATATTGAACTCGAATCGAATGAAAATTATCGTAAAACGCTTATATCCACTGCACATTTTTATAACTGTAAAATAATAATATCATATCATAACTTTCATGAAACTCCTGATGTTGATACGCTTAAAAATATTGTTGTACATGCAAAAACATTTAATCCCGACTT